>NZ_BLIJ01000049.1:0-11990 GCF_009811475.1 Alteromonas sp. KUL150 | reverse complement strand
CGGACCCATCCGTGCTTTTGTATTAGCGGCTTCGCAGCTGCTTCCATGCAGCTGAGAGTTCTAGAGTGAACAAGCGCCCCCTTTTAAGTCTATTGAGCCTGTACGGAGAGGAAGAAACGCACCGTAAAGCCACTCTTGGTGGCATCAATCAGCCCCCTTGCTGCGTCAGTTTTTGATAGAGCTTTATCCCTTGCAATAGGCATAAAAAAGCTAGGCAAATGCCTAGCTTTAGTCTTGATGCGGTCGAGCCAAGGGAAAACTACATTTGCTCTATTTTGTAACCTTTTGCTTCTAATAGGGCGATTACGCTGTCCTCGCCAACTAGGTGCCCCGCGCCCACTAAAACAAACTCTTGGTCTTCATCACCAAACATGGCTTCAATCTGAGGTACCCAATTTTGGTTACGTTTGGTGAAAACATCATCATAAGAGGTAGGAGATTCACGTTTGAATGTATCTACCACCAATTCATCAATTTGCCCAGTGTCACCCTCTCTCCATGCTTTTATGGTGCTTTTAAGCATGTCTTTTAGCTCTGGTAAGGTTTCCAAGGTTTCAGATATAAGGCGGTCTTCTTCACCCGCACCCATATTAGCTAGCATGTTGATTTGAAAATCTAGTGACTCTAAGTATTCGCTTGTTTTACCGTCACGTGCAGCTAACTGCATAAAATAGGCATCTACACCTTGGCCTGCTAATTGAGAACGCTGCGCTTCCATGGCCACTAGCATAGAAGCAACCATACCGGGCTTGAATCGCGCGAGTTGATCAGCACTTGCACCAAAATTACTGAGGTAAGTATTTAGCGCTTGATAGGTTTCGTCTGAAATTACGTCCTTTAATGTCTTGCCCTCAGCATACGCTAATCCAGCCATCATCTTTTGTTGACCTTCAATATCTGTGGGATCGGGCATTTTCACTTCAAACACTAACGTATCGGCTTTTTCATAGGTGTCCGTAAATTTGCTAGGAAGCGGAAATTCAGAGACAGGCAAAATGTGGATTGTACCTCCCACATAAACAGTATCTTCGCCGTTGCTTACTTTCCAAACGGAAGTTTTGTCGTCAGCACCGCTAGAGGCAAAAGAGGTGGCTACAGAGCAGAAGGTAAAACCTAATGTTAGTGCTAGTTTGCGTACAGAAAAATTTTTCATCTTAATCCCTAATGTGTTTTACTCAGCAAAAGTTGTTTATGTGTTGCAGCATCCTTTCATTTACTTTTTGAATATTCCTGCGACGACACGTGGCTAGCATAGCAGACTAAGACCCCGTTGTGCCCTGTACTTTCTCTCTGAAAATAGCAATAGTTGCTTGAGATCAGGTGAGCATTTGAATAAAAGTAATTCAAGCAACACTAACGTTAAGTAAGCTGCTCTTTTTTCTTGAGCACATTGCTGTCCAATCACGCAAGGCCGCTTACGGTTTTTCGCGAAAAACGAAACAATAGATAAGGCAAATAAAATGTTTATTGCGCTAACTTGCACTCACTGCCATGGTCACCGAATCATACTGATATGACAACGCGCACTCCTACGTTACCTAAAGCTGCCAGTGATGCCCTAGTGAAAGGCATAGCCAGTTTCCCAACGTTGACAAAAGATGAGGTTATCGCAGCCACACCTTCTACAGATGAAGATTGGCGAAGCTATAGTCAGGCAAGAAATGCCGAACAGAAAAAGAAAGTAAAGAAAATGAAGAAAGAGTTTGAGGTAGGTGTCGAGCTCTTAAAGCTGGGTCAAGTCGTCGTGAGAAAGCTTACGCCTAATGTAGTTAGCCCTGAATTTGAAAACAAAGCCTATATAGATGTCCACGGCGGGGCTTTCGTATTGTTCGGCGGGTTACCTAGTATTGAAGAAGGTTTGCTTGTGGCGAGTCGTTTGGGAATCGTGGTGTATAGCGTTGATTATAGAATGCCGCCGACCTTTCCTTCACCCGCAGCCCTTAACGATGTCACCTCCGTCTATAACACATTGTTAGAGGAAATAGGCGCGCAGAATATTTTAGTAGGTGGGACGTCTGCAGGAGGTGGCCTGGTGCTATCACTGGTGCAGACTCTGATTCAAAAGAACACCCCTCTGCCGAAGGCCATTTATGTAGGTACGCCGTGGGCCGACCTCACGAATACCAGCGATAGCTTGGTCACCAATGAATGTGTTGACAATGTGCTGGTAACTTATGAAGGTCAGTTAAAAGCGGCTGCGCATTTATACGCGGGAAACAAGTTGCTGTCTGACCCTTCAGTATCCCCAATCTACGGTTCTTTTGCCCACTTCCCACCAACGTATTTAGTAAGCGGAACGAGAGACATGTTTTTAAGCGATACAGTCAGGGTTAACCGCGCCATAACAGACAGCGGAGGACTTACACAGTTAGAGCTGTTTGAAGGCCTATCTCACGCCGAATATTTAATTTTTTACAAAACGCCAGAGTCTGAAACCACTTATCGCTTAATGAAGAGGTTTTTTCTTTCAAACTTGTAAGGAGAAAATACGCATACCGGCCGATATGCGTATGGAAAATGGACCTTATCGTACTCACTAGGAACCGAAAGCTACGGCCAATATCGTAACAATGGCACCGAGCCCGGCAATTTTAAGTCCATTTTTGTACATAGGGAGTTTTGGAATAAACATAAGAAAGGCGGATATAACAAAAAACAGCAAACCTAAACCAAAGCTTATATTCAGCCAGAATAGTGGGCTGTTGTTGGTTGCCTTATGTAGCTTCACCATTTTGGCGAGTACAAGTGGATAATCTTTTTTGGTGATGGTGGCTTCGCCCGAGTCTTTATCGTACTGGCCCACGTTTAGCACGACTACGTCTGCATTTTCATCCGTAACTTTGCTCCCTCTTATTTTAAGAAGAGGCAGAAGATCTACACCTGAAAGATTGGATTCAAATTGACGCGTTTCTGTTTGCTCGTATTTTAAAATATCGGTAGGGCGGAATATAAGAAGAATTCCGCTTAGTGCATAGACTCCCATAATACCCGCGAGAAAAAAGCCAAGCCAGCGGTGATACTTACGAAAAGCCATGTGAAATTTTGGAGATGCCATGTTGTTATCTATCTATTTAAAAGTTGCGTATTTATAAACGAGAATGAATCTTATTTAAAGGCTTATTGCGAGAAACGATCATATATGTCGGATGAAAAGAAATTATTTTAGATATCTAAGGTAAAACGTTTTTTGGCCATTCTTTGAAGTGGTATGAAGAGTGTTAAAAAGTTGTGTCTAGATTATACTTTAGTCTTACAATGCAACTTTAGAGCAATAACAAATGATTTAATTAGGTATTGCACCTTTTAATAAAACCAAAATAACGACAGTAGGATTTTAACATGCAGTCTATTGCTATTGTAATACTGGGCATCATAGGAATGTTGTTCGGTTGGTTCGTATATTCTAAATTCATAGCGAGCCGTATCTTCCAGTTGGATGATAGCTTCACAACGCCTGCGCATACGATGCGAGATGGTGTAGATTTCGTCCCTACCAACAAAGTGGTTTTATGGGGGCATCATTTTACGTCGGTAGCCGGTGCGGCACCCATCGTCGGCCCTGCAATCGCCGTTTATTGGGGGTGGGTACCTGCCGTACTTTGGGTTGTATTTGGTACGATTTTGTTCGCCGGTGTTCACGATATGGGAGCGCTGTGGGCAAGTGCCCGTCATAAGGGTAAATCAATGGGAGCGCTGTCAGAAAGCGTAATTGGGAAACGTTCCCGAGCACTTTTCATGATTGTTATTTTCCTCGTTCTGCTAATGGTAAACGCTGTATTCGGTGTTGTAATCGCCAACTCATTTGTTTCACAGCCAAATGCCGTTTTTCCTGCATGGACTGCAATAGCAGTAGCACTCATCATTGGACAGCTACTTAAGCGAAACTTCAGTCTTATCCCCTTATGTATCGTGGGTATAATCGTGTTATACGCATCAGTGTATGCAGGTAGTTATATTCCACTCAGTTTGCCAGAAACCATGTTCGGCCTGGCGGATAAAGCTAATTGGATAATCATTCTCTTTATTTATGCGGCTATAGCATCCCTTCTTCCCGTTTGGATGTTGCTGCAACCTCGAGACTTCATTAACGGCATGCAGTTACTGGTGGGGCTCTTTTTGCTTTATGGTGCGGTGTTCTTCGCCATGCCAGATATTACTGCGCCCGCATTTAATACACAGACAGCAGTAGACTCACCGAGTTTGATTCCGTTGTTATTTGTAACTATTGCCTGTGGCGCTGTATCAGGCTTTCACGGCATTGTGTCTTCGGGCACTAGTTCTAAGCAGTTAGATAAAGAAACTGACGCGCGCTTTGTAGGTTATCTTGGCGCCGTAGGAGAAGGGTCACTGGCGCTTATCACTATTGTAGCCGTAAGTGGTGTTGCGTTTGCGGCCTCACCAGAAGAATGGCATGAGGTCTATAGCCACTTGGGCGCGGGTAGCGTAGGCGCGTTTATCACAGGTGGAGCGAACCTTATCCAGCAAGGCTGGGGCTTACCTGTTGATTTCTCGTCAACAATTCTTGCCGTGATGGTTGTTCTTTTTGCGGGCACAACCATGGATTCCGGAGTACGCCTTCAGCGCTACATTATTCAGGAATGGGGTGACATCTACTCTATCAAAGCATTAAAAAGTGGCTTAGTAGCAACTTTAGTTGCGGTTGGTTGTTGCTTATTATTGGCCTTCGGTGCAGGTGGCGCATCGGGCAGTGGGGGAATGATTATCTGGCCATTGTTTGGTTCAACTAATCAGATCCTAGCAAGCCTTACACTTCTGGTTATCTCAGTAATGCTTATAAAGCTCGGCAGGCCGGCAAAGTACACTCTAATTCCTATGGTATTTGTTCTGATCATGGCTTTCTTCGCAGGGCTGATAAAATTAAAAGAATACTATGTTGAGGGAAATTACTTATTAGTGTTCTTAGATGCCGTGGTGCTCATTGTATCTGTACTTGTTATGTTAGAGGCTTTTTCGGTGGTCTCTAAACTAAGAAAAGAGAAGCAGAGCAACTAAAACGTGACACAAAGGTTTTTCATGGTTGACCTCGTAGTCTAAAAAGCACACTCACGAGATAGTCAACATTCGGCCAGTACATTCGTACTGGCCATTTTTCTTTCCTGGTAATCATTACAATCAATTTTGTCGATTTTCTGTCACACTACACATCTGGTATCATGAATACGTTTTCAATACTGTTATTTGTGCTTCGAACACAATTCTAATGCCAAATAACTAGCGAGGCTGTGTGTCAGATATTATTTTACTTGCTCAAAATTTCTTAGCGCTCTTCGTCGAGTCTGCACCTTGGTTGATGCTAGGGCTACTCGTGGCAGGCATCATGCACGAATTGGTCCCTGTGACTTTTCTAGAAAAGCACATGGGAAGCGCTTCGTTTGGTTCAATTAGTAAAGCAGCAATTATTGGCGCCCCGTTGCCGCTATGTTCTTGTGGGGTGATTCCAGCCGCTCTTGGTTTACGCCGCAGTGGTGCATCTAAGTCTTCAACTATTTCATTTCTTGTTTCTACACCAGAGACCGGCGTGGACAGTGTTTCCGTGTCTTATGCGCTGCTAGGTCCGCTTTACGCCATTGTAAGACCTATTGCGGCGATACTTAGTGCAATCTATGCCGGCTTAATGGTTCGTTTTTTCGCAGAGGCGGATACTCATATTAATAAGAAAGATCAGGTTGACCGTTATCAGTCGTCGTGCTGCTCGTCAAAAGTAACGCCAGAACCAGTGGCAAAAACTTCCTGCTGCGCAAGTGAGCATTCGCATGATCATGACGGCGCAGATATGACCTCACAGACGGATGATGTTCAGTCTTCCAAATTAACTAAAGTGTTCGCTTACGCCAGCGGTAAATTACTAGAAGACATTGTGGTTTGGTTATTGATTGGCTTAGCGTTGGCCGCCGCCATTAAAACCTGGGTTCCCACAGATTTCCTTACGCAGTGGGGAGATGGCATTATTGCTATGCTAGTTATGGCGCTAATTGGCATCCCTATGTATATATGTGCAACTGCGTCTACGCCTCTAGCCGTTGGCTTCCTTGCTGCAGGTCTATCACCAGGCGCCGTATTGGTCTTTTTAATGGCAGGGCCGGCGACAAACGTATCGACGATGGGAATGATTAAACAAGAAATGGGCGCGCGAACCCTAGTGCTTTATTTATTTAGTGTGATTTCCGCAAGTATCGGATTTGGCTATGCGCTCAACTACTTGGTCTCATCTTTTTCATTGGCGTCTATGATAAAAATCGATAGCCATGTTCACGAACACGGTGCCAACGTTCAGGTTATTTACGCACTCTGCGCGCTTTTGTTAGCTGGTTTGATGTTGAGACTTGGCTTTAAAAAGCTCAAAAACTATCGTCAATCCCAAACGCAGCAATCGGCGTGCTGCGGTTAGGTTATATCTTTCATTCTTTCTTATATTTTGCATGCGCGCTTTTGTTATGAATAGAGCGCTTGTATATCCTGTTCTATTATCCATAATAGTCGCTCAATTTATTAAAAATAAACGCGTATAACCCTACAAGGACGCTTGGAATAACGACATGCTTTTACTTATTGTGTACGTCTTGATCGCATTGGGCTTTTCTTTTTTGTGCTCTATTGCCGAGGCTGTGATTCTAAGTGTTTCATCTGCTTACATTTCGGTGTTGGAAAAAGAGGGGAAGCCTAGTGGCGCTTTGCTTCGAAAGCAAACCGACAACATTAATACACCGCTATCAGCCATACTTACATTGAATACAATTGCGCATACCATGGGCGCTGCTGGTGCAGGTGCGCAGGCTGCTGCAGTGTTCGGTGATGCCTACTTGGGCATTATTTCCGCCGTACTTACCTTACTTATTCTTATTTTTTCAGAAATTATTCCCAAAACACTTGGTGCGACCTATTGGCGTGCTCTCGCGCCAGTTACGGCGTATTTTTTGAAGTATCTTTCAATTATCCTTATGCCATTCGTGAAAATGTCAGAATTGATGACCAAGGGATTTAAAGAAGATAGCCCGCTTCGAGGTTTAAGCCGCAGTGAATTACACGCTATGGCAGAGCTATCTGGTCAGGAAGGCCAGTTGGCAAATCACGAAGCCGTATTCCTACAAAGCTTGTTGAGCCTGCATGAGTTAAAAGTAAAAGATGCAATCACTCATCGTACCGCCCTTTTTAAAGTGAGTGAAACGATGACGGTGGAAGAGTTTTTTCATAAGCATGCCAACATTGAGTTTTCCCGCATACCAATATTTGAAGATCAAGACTCAGAAAATATCACTGGATTTGTTATGCGTTCAGACTTGTTGGTGGCTCAAGCGAGAGGGAACACAGATAAACCACTTTTTGAATATGCGAAAGATATGGTCACTGTACTTAATACTATGCCCTTATCTGTAACCTTCGAACACTTTATTAATAAGCATGTACATATGCTTTTGGTGGTTGATGAATATGGCGGTTTAGAAGGGGTGCTTACCCTTGAAGACCTGCTTGAGCGTTTACTGGGTGTGGATATTATTGATGAAAAAGATACCACGGTAAGTATGCGTCGCTTAGCAAAAATGATGACAAAGCGCAAAGAGCAGATGATGATAAAAAATGTGCCTGATGCGTCACTTGAAAATTCCGCGAAGAAACAATAGTCTAATACCAATCTGCATAAGTTAGTACCCACTCGGCGAGAGTTAAAATGTTCGTAATCGCGGCGTGTTACCCCAGGTATAATGGCTAATGCAGGCAAAAACCTCTGTAATTATTAAGGATGATAGATATGAGTCGAGTTATACGGAAAAAAGTGGTTGGTACTGAATGTTCTCGTAAACAGGCTACTAAGCGAAATTCGTTGACGTTAGCGGCCTTTCTCTCTTTTGGTGTGGTTGGAAGTGCAGTAGCTCAAGAGCTCAGTATTCCCTGTGATGAAGTGGAAGAAAAAGCGCTTGCTGAAGCCAAAGATGATGAAGTGAAGCGTATAAGTGCATTCACCCCTGCGGCTCCACTAGAACGTGTCGATCCTAAATACCCTTCTTCAGCAGCCAGAAAAGGTCGTGAAGGCTGGGTAAGGTTGAGCTACGTTATAGATGAACAAGGCAGAGTAAAAGACCCTGTTGTAGAAGATTTCTTCGGAAGTCCCTCTTTCAAAAAAAGTGCACTATCAGCCGTCAAAAAGTGGCAGTATAGCCCAGCAATTAAGGATGGCGAACCTACTCAGCAATGCCATCAGGCTGTTCAAATGGACTTTGCCATGGTCGGGAAAAGTGGTGCTACGCGTAAATTCATTAAAGCTTATAAAAACGTAGACGACATATTTAAAGCGGGCGATCTTGAAGCGGCTGATGAAGCATTTAAAGAACTTGAAAGTTGGGATACGCTCAACCGCTATGAAAACGCGTGGTTGCTCAACTTAGAGTCGGAGCTTGCAAATGAGCAAGGTGATATTGAAAGGGAAGCACGAAGCCTTACTCGATTACTTGCCAGCAACGGACAAAAGCGTTTTAACAATGCGGTCTTCGATGAAGACTACATTGCTTATGTGCTACAAAGAAAAATCCTTCTTGATGCCCAGCGCGGGTATTACGCAGAAGCTTTAAAGTCATATGATCGACTTCAAGAAATGGATGAGCAGGAAACACGCAAAGCAGAAATTGCCCCAATCATTGATAAAATTAACGCATCCATTGCGTCTGATATTAACTTACAAGTGCCGGTGAGCATGGATGATGATGGACGCTGGTTCCACACGCTTGTACGAAATAAGTTTGCTTTTAACAACGTTCAAGGCGAGCTTGATACCGTTGAAGTGCGCTGTGATACTCATAGAGAAAAATTCACGGTTGCTGAGGATCATATTTGGCATATTCCACAAAGCTGGGGGCAATGTCAGGTGATGGTGAAAGGTGACGACGCCACCACATTCGATCTTATTGAAGTCGCTGAGAGTTCATAGGTTCGTTCAGACGGGCTAAAACTGGATAAAGGGAATTAACCATATGAATCGTAAGTTAATAGTAGCGACGATTGCTATTATCGCGGTCTTACTTTATTACTTGCTTTATGTTTCATCTGGAGTTGAACCCAGTACAGCGAACTCAAACAATAGGGCTAGCGAAGAGACAGCAAACCCGCTCAGTGTTAAACAGGAATCTCACTCAACGCAAATGATTCGTGAAAGCGAACCTGATGGTTCTTTGCCGCCAGAGAGCCACAGCGCAAGTCGATGGTGCTCCACAGAAACTGAACCCGAGCATTCAGAGAGTGTAAGAACCGAAAAAGAATCTTTAGAGTGGGATATCGAGAGAGGTAATATTTTATTAGCCGCCGAAGATTCAGTGTTTGAATTCCCAAATGCTGTTTTGCTAGCGCCTTATGCAGAACTGGACTTACAAGATCTCATTGCACACGCAAAAAACGATGATTTGTTCGCATTATTGACTATTATGCAGCGCAGAGATGTTCCTATGAAACATCGAAATAATGCTGCTCGTCATTTAACGGTAATGGGAAATACTTCGACTGCCTTGTCACATTTAGTTGCTTTAGAACTGACACGAGCCAATCATATTTTCGAAATGGAAGGGCAAGTCAATGAGCAAGTAAAAACGCATTTAGTGAACAGTTTAACGTATGTTAGCTATGGGCTAGAGCAGCTTGATGTAACGGCGCTTCGCAGTTATTTGTATTTTGTTCAGCGACACAAAAATGGAAGTTATGCCTTAGATTTAGAAGCGGCACTTTCTCAAAAGGAAGTGGAAACCGTGAAATTTGCAAGAGCACAATTTAAGCAATACTTAAACCACAAAAGACAAGAAAAGTACCTTTCAACTATAGAGGAAAAAGCGTTTCCGAAAGTGGCCAAGCGTCAATTTGAAAAAAGCTTGGCTCTTGAATATCGTACTTTTGGAAGTCTGATACTGGGCAGTAACAATCTGAAAAACATGGGTTTTGATTTTGAAAATCTACCAGATTGCGCTAAGCGTTTATTTTAGAAAAGAATATCAATATAAGTCGATTAAACCCGCAAAAAGATAACCCTGATGGAAAGCAGGTTAATTAGAAAGTGGCCGTGAGTGCCAACTGGAACAAGTGCTCGGTAAAGTGCTCGCTGTCTTGAAAAAAGCGAAGGTTTTGCTGAGTGCCTGAGTTTATTTGCCATTCGGCGGTTAACGAGAAGTGTTCGCTAATATTGCGCCCTGCGCTGATAGTAAACGCACGCCCCGAGCTGCCATTGGGGTCGAGCGCGTAATTGTCATCATCATTTACTTGATACCAGTCAGCACGTGCAGCAAGCGTGTATGGAGTCATGCTGTATACAGCAGCAACAAAGCCACTATTAAAATCGTTATCTACAATACTTTCACCCATTAGAGTGTCGCCCACCAGCAATTGAGAAAATACCGTAAAGATAGGATTATACATGTAGCGAAGCGTTAACGAATGAAAGCGTGTATGCCATGCATAGATGCGGTCGGGGTCGACTGCATTTGCGTCTGCGTTGTTATCGTAATAGTAATAGCGCATTTCAGCGCTGCGCTTGTACGCCACATGCGCTCCGAAATAATAACCAAAACGATTGTCTATTTCTCTAAAAGGTTCGGTCCATGCAGGAGCATCCAGTCTATCTTCATCGATTACACCCGGAATAGGCAGGAAATTCAGTCTATCGTTGTAAAGCGACTGTCTGTCGTGAAGTGCAAAGCCGCGCCAAGAAATCAATGTTCCAGTGCTATCGTTTCCTTTAAATAAGCTGGCTAATACTTTCCAAGACCAGTTGCTTCGCACTTGTCTGCCATTTTGTCTAAAGCTAAATTCAATCCCACCGATTCTGAGTTCTTCACCGATCCAGCTATTTATTGCTGAATTGGTTAAAAAGTGCGGCGATAACCAGCCAAAATCGGTGTTTTCGGCAGAAATAGCGGGGTAAAACGCGCCTACTTTTACCTCTGGCTTTATAGATGAGGCGCTAAGTGGCCGATATCTCAAGTAAAGTTGAGAAATGTTGAGCCGTTCTTCTCCGTCACTGTAAGCATTTAAAACACCAGATAATGTCCAATCATCAAACAAACGCTGGTTGCTTGAGATAACTGCTTGAGAGAGGTGAAAGGTATCACCTTCGAATCGCTGGTGGTTTTGGCCAAAGTCTTGGAAGCTTTGTGTGTTTTCTTTTAGCGCCCAGGTTCCGCGTAACAAAAAGTCTGTTTCTGCGTAGCTTGCTACAGAAAAAACTAACGACAATAGAGCTAATGGTTGAGTGACAAACCGCATTAATAGTCGCCGAAACCAGAATCGAATCCGTCATCCCTGATTATGTTTGTATCAAGCGTCCATATTACTTGAGTATCGGCAGTCACAGAAATGGACTGTGAGGGAAACGCTTTTTCACCTTCCACTTGCGGATGCCAAAAACGTACGGTGTACTCACCATGAGGAAGTGAAATTGAAGACTCACCCTCATTATCGGTTTTTCCAAAATAAGGAGAGTCTGAAACAACTATGTATCCCAGCATCCAGTCATGAATATTACATCCAATATCAACAATACCTGCGTTTTCAAAGCGAAGCGGCTCTGCAGTAAACTCTTTATAAAGTTTTAGTTCGAATTGCTTTGTGGGAGAAAAAGAATAGACGTGGTGAAACAAGTTATCCGCATTAGGGAAGGTTACTTCGGTACCCGCCTTTACCACAAGCACGTGAGGTTCAAACTGTTTATCTATTTGATTCATTACGGCTGGTTCTTGCTGCGGCATCTGATGTGCATCCGGCTCAAATTGAGGCTCAAAAAGAAACACGCCGTTATCGACCGGCTCACCATCGCTATCATTCAGCGTTATAGAAAATGTTGCGGTTTGCTCATCTTGTCCTAAAGCCATACTTGAACAAGCCATAAGAAAAACGGCGCTAAAAATTATTTTATATTTCATTCAAGTACCACGGCAAAAAGTATTCAAAGAAGACGTCAGTTGAATTATACCAGTTCGTATAAATAATTACCCACTCAG
>NZ_BLIJ01000048.1:0-23437 GCF_009811475.1 Alteromonas sp. KUL150 | reverse complement strand
ATCTATGCCGATTGGTATTAGCCATAGAATAAACCCAGTAATATACAACTGCGTTACATCTTTAGTATAGGACCTTGTTGACTGCGTCTTTATTTCGCTTTTAAGAAAACTTTCGCGTTTGTACTTGTGTCAAATTGTGCTTGAGTTTAATGGTGGTTAAAGCTGAGAAAACTTTCTTACCAAGTTATGGTAAACATGATGAAGCCCATCAAGCTGTTCTCGCTCTGCGGTGCCTGCGTTAACCAGTGACTGAATACTTTGATCAAGCTGAAAAAGCGTTTCTCGCATGTGCTGATCGCTCACCATGCTCTGTATCCAAGTGATAGCCGCCATGCGCTCTCCTTTGGTCACGGGTATAACTTTATGCAGGCTCGATGAGGGATATAGGATTGCACTACCGGCGTCGCACTTAATGTTTTGCTCGCCGAATCCTGTTTGAATAACTAATTCCCCGCCTTCATAGTCCTCTTTGGGCGTTAAGAAAACGGTCATCGACATATCGCTTCTCAATACGTCAGGCGTGTTAGGAATACGCATAATGGCAGCGTCCACATGATACCCATAGGTCTGGGACTCGCTGTAGCGATTAAAGCAAGGTGGAAAAATACGTTGAGGTAGCGCGCCTGAAATAACTTTAGGGTTATTGCCCAGCTTACTCAGTAGTGCGTTAGCAAGTTGTTGAACGCGAGCATCCTGAGCGTCAGCCTGACCGTTATTTTTGACACCGGCAGCCATTCCCATTGCCGTATTTTTGCCATCCATAAAGGGAACTTTCGCCAATTGCTGACGAAACTGAGCCACTTCACTTTCTGTCAATAAGTCATCAATAATTATCATGTTTTTCAGCGCTTTTTAGAGATTTATTTGAAATAAAAGACCTAGGCGGTTGGCCACCTAGGTCGTGTTAGCATTAAAATTCGTAGCTAACGGTGCCCGTAATGTTGCGGCCATCACCAATATACATGAAGGCGCCAGAACGGTAGGCTGCCGTCCAGTATTCTTCGTCAAATAGGTTTCCGATGTTAACACGGAACGTCAGCGACTCTGAGTGGTAGTAATTAGCGAACAGGTTCACTACTTGATAATCAGGTACCACAATTGAGTACTCGCCAGTTTCAGCACTGTAGCCAGCGGCCGTATCAGGTTGACCGCCGTACATTTCTGACTGATAGCTATAGTCTCCACCAAAGGCAAACTTATCGTTAGGCTGATAGCGCATTTGAATGTAGAAGCTTTCGTCTGCGAAGTTACTTAGCGCTAGGCCAAGATTGTCTTCACTGTATGATTTGAGAACTTCCGAATCCATGAAAGCAGCGGAAGCTTGAATACTAAGCTTATCGGTAATATCACCGCTTAAGCCGAACTCAATACCTTCTACGCGGTTTTCACCGGTGTTTAATGTACCAAGCGTTGAGTAAGCGTCGCCTACACTCTCGTGTACATCGCTTTTAGTAATGCGGAATAGCGCAGCATTTGCTACAAGTTTTTCATTAAACAGCGACCATTTGGTGCCAAGTTCGATGTTTTCTACTTGCTCAGGGTCAGCTTGTGAGGCTTGTTCTGGCGTACCACAAATGCCGCCATAACCACAGTTAGCGCCAAGATCTGATTCACCGCCGTTTATGTTTGTTGCGGTGCTATAGGAAGCGTAAATGTTACCGTTTTCGGTCACATCGTAAACTAACCCTAAATGACCGTTGTAGAGTTCATCTGAGAACTCATAAAGGTCGCTAGAAGTTTGGTTGCTATAGTCGTAGCTATCTACACGAAGACCGGCAAAAAAATTAAAGTTATCGGTCAGCTCAAAGGTATCCATTACGTATAGCGAGTAAGTTTCAATATCAAATAGCGCATCCACGTCGCCACGGGTAAAGGCTTTGCCCATCAACGAACTAATGTTATCAACTTCATTGCCACTACCATCTAATAGGCAGTAACTTTCAGATACACCGCGACGACCGCCGGTTAAGCAGTTTGATGGACTAGTGTAATCCATATTGAACACGCCGTTATCTACCGACTCATCTGTGTATTCAAAACCGAACACGAAACGGTGATCAATACCTGCAAAAGCCGTATCCCAGAATAGGTTAAACTGGGTAGTTACATAGTCAACTTCCTGCCAACCTTGGTGGTTGCTTAAAGATAACGTGTAAGCACCTGGTGCAGTAGGGTCGGTTGCGTCACGGTTAGTGCCGCGCATGCCCGTAGTAATGTACTCGTTCTCTGTTTTACCTACACGGGTTGCGTTATAAAAACGCACGTTGTCACTGATATCGTACTCAGTACGTAAAGTGAATGTGGTAACTTCTGAGTTTTGAAAGTCTTCATCCTGCGCGTATACGGGTATATCTTCCAGTGGATAACCTGCGTCTCTGTCGTAGTAGCTACCCAAATCAGGAATATCTTCAGCGTTTAAGTAGTAAATGTCGCCTGTAAATGACAAGCGGTCGGTAGGTTGATTCACATAGGAAAGCTGAACCCCTTCACGATCACGCTCTATACCTTCACGGCCAGGCTTATCTTCTGACGAATAAAGCCCGTTTAAGCGCACAGCGCTGGTTTCAGTAAGGGTTTTGTTTAAATCGACAGTTAAACGCGTGTGTTCGTCGGTACCCACTGCCGCATCAACGCGACCAAAGTTATACGCTGTAGATGCTTTTTTGGTAATTGAGTTAACCGCACCACCTGAAGAGCCACGCCCTGCAAACGTTGAACTTGGGCCCTTCGTAATTTCAACACGCTCGGTTGCGAAGCTTTCTCGAGTTGTCATACCTGGGTCGCGAAGTCCATCAACGAAAACGTCGCTGCGTGCTTCGTGGCCGCGAATAATGTAGCGGTCACCAAAAGCATTACCATTCTCACCGGTACCCAACGTTACACCTGCTTGTGCTTGTAGGATGTCTCTAAGGTCTGTTCTGCCACTTTCTTGAATTTGGTCTTGGGTAAGAACACTAATGGTTTGTGGTGTGTCTACCAAATCAGCCAGACGACGAGGATCACCAGACTTATTGTAGCGATATATTGATTGCTGAACCCCATGAATTTTAATTAGCTCGATGGCTTCGTCAGATACTGCTTTGCATTCTGCTGAGCTGGCATCGGTACACTTTTCTACGTCTTCCTGTGCCATAACTGCGCCACCGCCAAAGGCAAGCGCTGCGGCAATGGTTTGCGCACCCATTGTTAATTTAGTGTTTTTCATCATTTTTCCCTTGAGTGTGTGTAAGGACGACGAAGTCTATGTAATTATTTTAATAATGTAAATATAAATGATAACCATTATCATTAGTAAAATATAAAAGGAGTTTTAAGCAGTGTTTAAATAGAAGTTTTCTAATGTTCTTTTCGTTACTCAGATAGGGTAGGCTAGGAGGTTGAACCCGTTGGGCAATAGTCTGTAGATAGTATGTAGTTGAGTAATTTAGAAGGTACGGTTCTATATCTACTGGTTTTTGAAATACCCGCTATCTAGGCAGAGCAGTTGTCTCATTGAGAAACGGCATAGCGTAATCTAATTATATTTTGCAGTAGCATTGCGGTTTTCAGGTATTGATATTAAAGAGGGAAACCAACCTTAACGATCACTCCTGTTTCATCCTCTCTGTCATACAAGGAAAGATGACCCTTATGGAAGGTGGCAATCATGTTTGCGATGTAAAGCCCTAATCCAAGATGAGGAGAGTGTGCGCCATGTTGTATATCGTTCTCTTTTCTTACCGAAACCATAGATTGGGTGAGCTGATTTTTCATGCCTTTTGGTAAAAGCGGGCCTGGGTTACTTACAGTAAGTACAGCCTGCTTGTCCCTCTTTTCAAGAGCGATGAGTATTTCATCGCTGTCTTGGCTGAAATCTACTGCATTTGAGATAACTTTATCAAAGAGTTGAGCAACAAGTTCAGCAGAGCCGTACACCATCATAGAATTATCTGTTGTTGCAAACTTCCACTGACGCTTTGCATAGGCATGCCTGTAGCCATCAACACAGCCCTTTATCACTTCAACAATGTTGAAGCTTGCCATATCTTCCTGCGCGATAGCTTGTTCTAATCGCGTCGCCTCACTCATGCTGTTTAATATACTGCTCAAACGATTCACACCCGACTGGGCCCGTTCTACAAACACCGCCTGCTGGTCAGCATCGCTCACGTGAGTCAGCATATCCAGTGACGATTTCACCACTGCTATAGGCGTTCTTAATTCGTGAGATAAGCGGGATGCCATGTTTTCTAGATAAGAATTGTACTGCTGCAGCCGCGAGAGTACATCGGCAAACGAGCGGGACAAGTCACCAATTTCGTCACGTTGATTCGATATCGGCATAGTGCCAATGATTTTCCCATTGTCATCAATAACGGCCTCAGTATTGTCGCGAAGGGAGCGAATGCGATTTGAGATTCGCGTGGCGAATAATAAGAGTCCTAATGTGCCTATGGTCATAACTGCCAAAATAACGTGGAATAGCTGCTCTAGTGCCCGGTTTCGCAGGGTGCGAATACCATTCGTCGTTTGCTCTACAATAACCGCTCCCATCACATTTCCTTCAATAAATATGGGGTAGGCTGCAGAAAGAATTATGGCCTTGTTATCGGGGGATAAACGCCAGAGTGAATCGGGCTGTCCGTTAAGTGCGGTCCCTAAATCCTGTCCAGCAAGTGCGTAAGCATCGTCTAGTTCATCAACAAAATCTGACGGTGGTCTAGTAAGAATCTGATAATAAATAGGTAGTAACCACTCACTTTCTATCCAATGCCAAATTGAATTTGATGGTGCTTCTTTCTCGTCTACTTTAATTCCCGTTGCAGACTGGATGTTGCCTGCCCGAGCAAGTACTCGTTTGTGTTTGTCCACAACCCACACCCGCGAGTCGGCATATTTAAGCCCTGCCAATATGCGCTCAATTTCAGGTGATGGCGTTATAACAGTACCAAGCTCAGAGAGTTGATTAGTATTCGCTGTGCCAATGGCATATTGTTTTAATCGGCTTACCGTATCGTCAACATCTACAATAGAAAACGCTAACCCGCCGGTGGTCATTGATAAAGGAAAACGCAGTTCAATGTTATAGCCAACTGCGGTTTCTTGCCACCGTCCCTGAATAGACAGCGCGTTTTCTACCGCTCTTATTGTTGCAGTATTGTCCGAAAGTTTGTAAGCATTTACCCAGCCACTTTCATAGGGAGCAACCACGTATCTTGCTAACTCACCCTGAGGAGTTTCCAGACCTATGAGCAAGTGGTCGCCTGTTTCAACACTTAAACTGTTAGGCTGTCGCCACAGCAACACGTCGTCATTAACTTCAAACATGGCATACAGAAATTGTCCATAGCGCCCCACCATATGCTTAAACGATAAACTTGTTGGCTCGCCCTTATATGCATTGTAATACTCAATAACCTCGTCACTACCATACTCACTCATCAAAGCACCGACTTGCTGCCAGTCGTTGAGTTCTCCATCAAGTCGAATAGGCGATGGAATGGGAGGCGCATAAAGGTCAGTGCCAGGGCGTACGTCTTGAAGATAAGCTGATTGGCTGTCAAATAGGGCAGGGCGCTCATGAAGTGCGGTGGCAACAGCTCGGGCAGTCCCTATCATGGTTTGCTCTTGACCATTTCGCAGGTACTGTTCAAGTTCCCAGACGTAGTTATAACCCAGGTAGGGAATAGTGAATAGGAACAGCGACAGCACCATAAGCTGAAGGCGGATAGAAAAGCGAAATCCCATGGTCTTAGACGGTTGCCTTTGTTGTGCTAAGTTTAATTTTGTCTTCGCGTAAGCTATTTAAAGCTGCCAGCGATACCCCATGCCGTAAACTGTGTCGATATGATCGAAGTTTGAGTCGAGCTGCACAAACTTCTTACGCATACGCTTAATGTGAGAAGTAATCGTTGTGTCATCAACCACCATTCTAGACTCATCCATGAGTTGTTGACGACTCTTCACATGACCTGGGCGCTTGATTAGCGCATGTAACATCCAAAATTCGGTAACTGTGAGTAAGACGGGTTGGTTTTGCCAGCTTACGGTCATTCTTGACACGTCTACTTTCAAGTCTCCTACTTTTAACTCATCTTTTTGGTCAGTAGGTGCTGCGAGTAAGTCTGTGCGCCTAAATAGAGCAGCAATACGCGCTAGCAAGTGGGCCATACTTATATCTTTAGTCAGATAGTCGTCAGCACCCATTCGAAGGCCGCTGATAGTGTCTACGTCATTATCCCGAGCGGTGAAAAAGATAATGGGGAGGGTTTGTGACAGGCCTCTTAGTTGCTGACACAACATAAAGCCCCCTTCTATTTCATCTTTCAAACCAATATCAATAATGGCTAAGTCGGGTAAGGTGTGGTTAAACGCTTCGGCAGCAGACGGCCTATCTTCATAAGCATTTACGCTATAGCCCTGCGCTTTAAGCGCCATAATGTAATTTTCGCGAATGGCCGCGTCGTCTTCCACTAATGCAATTGTCTTTGGCATACATTAATCCGCAAATATAAGTCATATAAAGTGCACACTATACCTATGAATGAAACCTATTGCCTAAGTTCGACATAAAATCCATAAGCCTGCCTCAATTACGTCATAATTGAGGCGCGTAAAGCGTTACCTTCACCCGCATAATACCTTTGAACCTGGCTATTACACCGCTTAATGGAGCCAAATACAGGCGACGAGGATATGGGGGGAAGCATCACAACATTTCCATAATTGCGTACTTTTTCTGCCATGAATATCGCGTTTAATGATGGGGTGCTGTTAAACAATATACCTACGGTAACACGCCGCGATGACGAACACTTTAAATCTCGCTGAGTGGGTACTTATCTATGCGGACTAGTACTATTTGTATGTTGCATAAACAGTACCGTAGAAGCGGTAAGGCTGAACTTCTACGTTAAAAAGCTACCCCTTGCGCTGCGTGCTTCCCCAACGGTACGCAGCGCTTTTTTATGGCGGGTAAAAGGTGTTTTAGGGCTTAGAATCTAAACACGCCCTAGTCTGGCGCCTTCAACGTTTCGCTTTTCAATCTGACAAGCAGACTTGAAAATGGTGTTTTCGCTATTACCTTGTGAAATAGCAGAACTCGATTCAACAGAACTGCTTTAAACAACCACTAAACGCGAGTGTATTCATTTAATAGCATGAACTAGGTTACACTTCGTTAGTTGATTTCTAAATCTCTCTAAAGTTGGTTAGGGCGTGCTGACCTTTGGTGCACATCAAAGGTCAACACGTCTTAGTGGACACACTCTCACTACGGGCAAATCATGAAAGCGTTGGACATTACAGGGTTAACCAAAACCTATAAAGGTGGCGTACAGGCATTAAAAGGCGTCGATCTTACGGTACAAGAAGGGGACTTTTTTGCTTTACTTGGTCCCAATGGGGCGGGTAAATCAACCACCATTGGTATTATCAGTTCTCTTGTAAATCAAACCAACGGCAGCGTTTCCGTGTTCGGGTACGATTTAACAACGCAGAAAGAGCAAGCGAAAGCATGCATTGGTTTGGTACCACAAGAATTTAACTTCAATCAGTTTGAAACGGTACTGCAAATTGTACTGAATCAGGCGGGGTATTATGGCGTGCCACGCAGTGTGGCCAAAGAGCGTGCTAAGAAGTACCTTGCTCAATTAGATTTGTGGGAAAAGCGGGACGCACGGGCCCGCGAATTATCTGGCGGTATGAAGCGCCGGCTTATGATCGCTCGGGCGTTAATGCACGAACCGAAACTGCTTATTCTTGATGAACCAACGGCTGGCGTAGATATTGAAATTCGTCGCTCAATGTGGGGGTTCTTAGAAGAAATTAACCGTCAAGGGATCACTATTATTCTCACCACGCACTATCTTGAAGAAGCGGAGATGCTGTGTCGCAACATCGCAATTATCAATAAGGGCACGATTGTAGAGAACACCAGCATGAAGGCGCTATTATCGAAGCTAAATGTAGAAACCTTCGTGCTTGATATCAAGCTACCGGAAAACGCCGTAGAGAACGACATGTTGCTCATTGGCTTCGAGCATCGCCTTATTGATGATCATACGCTTGAAGTCGATGTTGAAAAAACCGAAGGCCTAAACCCAGTATTTACGCAATTAAGCGAAAAGGGAATACAGGTCATGAGTATGCGCAATAAATCAAATCGCCTTGAAGAGTTGTTCGTACGTTTAGTTGAATCGGCCAAGCAGGCTGGCTAAGCGAATAACGGAGAAGGTAAAAAACAATGAAAACTGAAAGTACGTCAATGAACACAGAACAAAATGTGGGATGGTTTAAGCAAAATTACGTTGCACTCACCACCATTTGGATAAAAGAGTGCACGCGTTTTTTACGCATATGGGTACAAACCCTTGTACCGCCTGCTATTACGATGAGCTTATACTTTGTCATTTTTGGCAGCCTGATCGGCAACCGTATAGGTCAAATGGGTGGCTTTACCTACATGGAGTTTATTGTACCGGGTCTTATCATGATGTCGGTGATTACAAACTCGTACGCTAATGTCTCTTCATCTTTTTTCAGCGCTAAATTTCAACGCAATATTGAAGAGTTATTGGTATCACCCGTGCCCACGTCAGTGATTATTCTTGGTTATGTCGGCGGCGGCGTAGCGCGAGCCATACTTATAGGCATAATCGTTACCCTGGTGTCGCTCTTCTTTGTGGATGTGCAAATACATCACCTAGGTATTATTGCACTCACGTTACTGCTCACTTCAACTCTTTTTTCTACGGCAGGGTTAATCAATGCCATATTCGCTAAAACTTTTGATGATATTAGCGTAGTGCCGACCTTTATTCTAACGCCACTCACCTATCTGGGGGGCGTATTCTACTCACTTACGCTGCTACCAGAGTTTTGGCAGTGGGTAAGTAAAGCTAATCCTGTTGTGTATATGGTGAATGGTTTCCGCTATGGGTTCCTAGGCGTGTCTGACGTGAACGTAACGTTGTCGCTAAGTTTACTTGTGGGCTTTAATGCGCTGCTATTTAGCGTAGCGTATTACCTACTTAAAACCGGCAAAGGTATTCGTAGCTAATGGCAAGCGGTAACTCAAGAGAAATCACAACATCGCAGGTGGGTATTCACGATAAGCTAGATGACCTAGTGAAAAAATATCAGATCAGTGAAAATAAAAGACCTATCAGCGAACATACGCAATCAGCCTTTGATGAGGTTTGTGCCTGGCTCAACGCGTTTGATGGTGAAGTTATTTTAGATTCTTGCTGTGGCGTAGGGGAAAGTACGGCGAATATAGCCAGAGCTAATCCCGATGCCCGGGTTATTGGCATTGATAAATCAGCACTACGGATAGACAAGCACGAGCATTACAGTGCGCAGCAGGATAACTATCGGGTGATCCGCGCAGACGTCAATGACTTTTGGCGTCTTGTAAAGCAATCTGATTGGAATGTTACTCAGCACTTTCTGCTATACCCCAATCCGTACCCTAAAAAGACCCAAGTCCAAAAGCGCTGGCATGGCAGTGCGGCCATGGTGGATTTGATGGCGATAACGCCTAATATTCAGGTGCGCAGTAATTGGCTGATTTATTTAATGGAATTTGCGCAAGCAGCAAAGCACTACGGCATGGTGTCAGACTTATCTGAAGTAACCGGTGAAAACCATATGACGCCCTTTGAGCGAAAGTATCGGGGTAGTGGACAGTCTTGCTGGCAGCTAAACTGTCGTAGCGAAGAAAGCTAGGAAAACCAGTAAAAAGACTCGTTTAGTACCGGTTCTCGTTAAGATAAAGACGAATTAATACTTGGTCTTACAGGGCGGGTTTACCGATTTACTCCAGCAAACCTTGTTAGAGCGTATCGCTCTAACAAGGTTTTTTTAAGGTTTGTTCTGCGCGATACGCAACGGCTTTACGTTTTTACAATACACATGCATTGTCAAAGTTAATGGCGCGCATTGGCGCTGCGGACATTCGCCAATGGTGGGCTAAAAACGTAGCCTTGTGCATAGCGTATAGGAAGCCGTTTAACGCACTCTAAGTGCCCCTCGTCTTCGACTTGCTCGGCAATGGTGCTGATACCATGACGCTCACAAAGCAGCAGCAGGTAGTCAACGTATTCTTTCACTGCGTCTTGTTGGTCGTAGTGTTTTATTAGCCCCCCTGCCAGCTTTATCCCTCTTATTGGCAAATTCACGAGTGCACGTATATTCCCTGGGCAAGAGCCTACATTATCTATAAAGACACCTAGTCCCGCGTGCACACTTTTTTCGATAAATGCGGTCAAGCCTTTGGGGTTAGATAATGCGGTCGAGGCGCTTACTTCAATGCTTACGCGCTCCGGCATAGGGTAGCTAGCTAAGTGCATAACTAAGGTATTAGTGAGCGCTTCATTATATAAATCCCTGGCAGTAATGTTGATGTTCCAGGGAATATTGACATCGTGAAAGTAGCTTGCGCATTGCACAAACATACTTGCTGCGAGCGTGTTTACATGTTGCTCTCGTTCAATTAGGTAAAGAAACTCACTTGGAAGAAATGTTTTATCGCCTTGAGTGATAAGTCGTGCTAAACATTCATATCGCCAAACTCCCTGACTCTGTAAGTCCACGATAGGTTGGAAATAAGGCACGATATCTTCGATGGAGAAGTTCTCGGATATTTCGCGTATGGGCATAAACCGACCTCCTTGCGTTGACGTAATCATAGTGTTTGCAGGTTTGATTGCTCATTAAACGTGGCTTATATAGCAGGTTTAACATCAACACTATTCACAAATTAAATATAGTAGAGAGTCTGAAACTTTGCGGCGCTAATTTTAAAGTAGTAATGTGTGTGTCACTGGAAGCTTATTAACGGTAAAGCGAGTTTAAATGCTAGCTCGTTTATACGTTAAATCTGACTAATCAGTCTGCATTGCTGGTTTTGTGCAACGAATTGCTAGGCGCTGCCTCTTGGCGAGCTAGGCAATCTGATGTAAAGTGCGACACCCTGAAAGTGTTGTGATAAGTTTTCAGGTTTGGCAACGAATGGACCGCGCCAACAGGCTTCAGCTTAACCGGTATTGCTTTCGGGTGAGCTCGCAGCTAGCTGCACTGATAAAGGCATGCTAAATGGCTGAAAGGAAAAGTAAGTGTCAGGCCGGTGTCCTACAAAACCGCCTGTTGATTTCGCCTAATAAAAGATAGTGCGAAATGTGTGAATGTTTTAAGTATGAGGTGTGTTGAGTGGGTGAAGCGCAAGTTAGTCTAGAGCACCTGTTTAGGGTCTTTACCAAACCTGAACACAAAGACTCAAAGCTTGCTCAAATTGAGCAGCATTTATCTGACAATATCTTAGATTTTTTGTCGCAGCACGTAGTGACAAAAAAGACATCGTTAGAAGAAATTGAAAAAGACTTCTCAGACTCGAAAGTACCTGAGTCACCAGAGTTTGTCTCGACGCATGCCGAAAGCTTACTTGATAAGCTCGTCGCTCATTCTGTTAATACCTATTCCCCCACGTTCATCGGTCACATGACCTCTGCGCTTCCTTATTTTCACTTACCCCTTTCCAAGTTGATGGTGGGGCTTAATCAAAATCTAGTGAAAATTGAAACGTCGAAAGCCTTCACGCCATTAGAGCGGCAGGTGCTAGGGATGATGCATAACCTAGTGTACGACCAACCACAAAGTTTTTATGACGAACATTTGCACAGTGCTGCCCATTCATTAGGCGCATTTTGCTCTGGTGGTACTATCGCTAACATCACGGCATTGTGGGTAGCGCGAAACAAACTTCTTGGTCCACAAAAGGGGTTTTCAGGGGTGGCGAAAGCCGGTCTTGCAGCGGCATACCGACATCTCGATATAAACAATTTAGGTGTAATGTGCTCTAAGCGAGGTCACTACTCGCTGTCTAAAGCCGTTGACGTACTTGGTTTAGGTCGCGACCAGCTGCTTACCATTCCAGCTCCACAACAAACCCTTGACCCAGCGAAAGCACTTCGTATCGGCAAGCGTTATCATGAAGAAGGCAATAAGCTGCTGGCTATTGTCGGCGTGGGTGGTACAACCGAAACCGGGCATGTGGATCCTCTCGATGAGTTGGCAGACGTTGCTAAAGAGTTAGGTTGCTGGTTCCACGTAGATGCAGCCTGGGGTGGAGCAACGCTTTTCTCATCACGCTACCGCGATAGGTTAAAAGGTATTGAGCGAGCAGATTCGGTAACTATTGATGCTCATAAACAAATGTATGTGCCTATGGGCGCTGGCATGGCATTGTTTAAAGATCCGCAAAACGCCAATGCAGTAAGACATCACGCTCAGTATATTCTTCGTGCAGGCTCGAAAGATTTAGGTGCGACTACACTTGAAGGCTCACGGAACGGTATGGCTATGATGGTGTATTCGGCGCTACATATCTTCGGTCGTAAGGGCTATGAACTGCTTATCGATCGCAGTATTGATAAGGCAAAAGATTTCTCGCACATGATTGATAAAGCGCGAGACTTTGAGCTGACTACTACGCCTACTTTATCATTACTGACGTACCGTGTGTGTCCCGAAGAAGTGCAAGAGAAACTCAAGCACGCCGATGCAAAAACGCGTAACGCCATTAACGAAAAGATTGATGCCCTTGTTGTTGCGGTTCAAAAGCAGCAGCGTGAAGCGGGTAAGTCGTTTGTTTCTCGTACCCGTTTAGAAGCGCCTGATTATCCTTCCCAGTGCATAACGGTATTTCGCGTAGTTTTAGCCAACCCGTTAACTAGCCACAATGATTTGGCGGCGATATTGGCAGAGCAACACTTGATTGCGAAAGAAACGCAGGCGTGGAAAGAGCTAATGGAATTTGTTCGAGAGTTAGAAAAGGTTGCGTCCTAGCCCATCCAATTAAATAAACGCCCGATATCGCAGCCGCTATATTGGGCATTTTTTATTGTTGAATTACGCAGCGCGCTACAATACTAGCTGACTGTATAAGCCAAGTGGCAGGCGTAACTATCGCGTAATTTGAAGGTTATCAATAAGCCGAGTTTTACCCATAAACATAGCAACGAGCAAAACCAGCTCTTTGTCGGTTTCTTTTGCTGCCTGAAAAGTACTCGCGTTAACTACCTGACAATAATCTTTCTTAAAGCCTTTGGCTTCAAGGTTAGCGATCATCGTCTCTTCTAATGCTGTAAAGTTAACGTTGCCTTTTTCGATGGCGCTTTTTACGCGCTGCATTTCTTCATAAATAGCACTGGCGGTAGCCTTTTCTGTCTCAGTCAGATAGCCATTGCGCGAGCTCATTGCTAACCCAGAGGCCTCGCGCTCGGTAGGTACACCATGAATCCTAACCGCCATTGATAAATCGTGAGCTAGCGCACGAATTACCTGAAGCTGCTGAAAGTCTTTTTCGCCGAAAAAAGCGTCATCAGGCTGCACCATGTTAAACAGCTTAGTGACAACAGTAGCGACACCGCGAAAATGACCAGGGCGGCTTGCCCCGCAATGAGAATCTGAAATGCCGGGTACTTCAACAAAGGTCTGAGCGTCGAGACCCGCAGGGTAGATTTCTGCAACGCTGGGTAAGAATACCGCATCAGCTCCAACGGAAATAAGTTTGGCCTTGTCTTCTTCAATTGTGCGGGGGTAAGCGTCTAAATCTTCGTTTGCCCCAAACTGCATAGGGTTAACAAAAATACTTACGACAACTCTATCGTTGTGCCCCTTCGCTTTTTTAACAAGTTTCAGATGACCATCGTGCAGGTTCCCCATTGTGGGAACAAAGCCAACGGTTTCGCCATTTAGCCGCCATGCATTAACGGTAGTGCGCAACGCTGAAATACTATCAACGACTTTCATAAATAACCTCGTTACTCGAAGCTGTGTTCAGCAGAAGGAAACGCACCGCTTTGTACATCTTCAATATACTTCGATACGGCTTTACGCATATCGCCTGTTTCTACTAAATAGTTTTTTGAGAATTTAGGCATATAGTTAGCGCTTATACCAAACATGTCGTGCATTACCAGAATTTGACCGTCGGTATCTTTACCTGCGCCAATACCGATAACTGGGATAGTGAGTGCTTCGCTTACGGCTTTGCCCAACGATGAGGGCACACACTCAAGCACTAATAATTGCACGCCAGCTTCTTCTAGCGCTTTCGCTTCGCTAAGTAGCTTTTCTGCTTGGCTTGCTTCTCGGCCTTGTACTTTAAATCCACCAAATACGTGCACTGACTGTGGCGTTAAACCTAAATGGCCACAAACAGGTACACCGCGCAGGTTCAGCCCTTTGATGGTGTCGCACAACCAACTACCGCCTTCCATCTTTACCATACTTGCACCTGCTGCCATTAAGATGGCAGCGTTGGCATAGGTTTGCTCTGGCGTGGCATAAGACATAAATGGCATATCGGCTAACACAAAAGCGCGCTCGGTACCGCGGCGTACACTTTTAGTATGGTAAGCAATATCCTCTATGGTGACTGGCAGCGTATCGTCTTGACCCTGGAGAACCATGCCTAAAGAATCGCCTATGAGCAATGCATCAACGCCTTGCTCATCGAACATTTTGGCGAAGCTGGCATCATAAGCGGTTAAAGACGTGATCTTTTCCCCGGCTTGCTTCTTCTTAAGCAGGCCCGAAACTGTTACTTTCTTCATGACATGTCTCAGATTGATATTTGTTGATATCGTGTGGCGAACTATACGGATTTTGAGGCTAATTGGAAGTGCGTAGGCGACGAAGCCCGTCTAGTGAACAGTTGGCTACCCACGCTGAAATGGGTTTACCGTCGTACATAACCATATTAGGTGCAATCTCGAATAATGGCACCATAACGAACTCACGCTCAGCCATTCCATAATGGGGAATGATTAAGTCTGCGGTATCGATATTTTCGCTGCCATACAGCAAAATATCGAGATCTAGGGTTCGTGGCCCCCAACGCTCGCCTTTGCGCTCACGCCCCTCTTCCAACTCAATACGTTGAAGCTGCTTAAGTAACCCATGAGGTTTTAACGATGTTTCTATAAGGCAAACCGCATTTATATAATCTGGTTGATCTTGTGGGCCCATAGGCTTACTCGCGTAAAGCGATGAAACCTTAAGTACTCGCGTATCTTCAATTTCACTAATAGCTTCAAAGGCACGCAGGGCTTTACCTTGGCTATCACCAAGGTTGCTTCCAATACCGATGTAAACATGTTCTTTATTCATCAGGACCTCGTTTCGCAGGTTTACGCTTGCGCTTGCGCGGTGGTCCTTTTGCTCCGCCTTCACTTTTTCGAAGGGCATTGAGCATCCCTTTTTGTTTACCATTGTCCGCGTGCTGGAAGTGTGTCCACCACTGAGCTAGTTCAAGAAGGTCGCCACCTTCTATTTGGCCTCTAACTAGCAAGAAGTCATAGCCAGCTCGGAACTTAGGGTGTGTGAGAAGTTGAAATGCACGGCGCCCGAAACGTTTCGGGAGGCGTTGCTGTAAAATCCAAACATCACGTATCACGGTAGAGAAGCGCTTGGGTATCATAATACGTTGAATCTGACGCGAAATAACCTCGCCAGAGGCAATGTTAAACGCATCAAAAGCATTTAAGCCAGACTCACTTTGCAAGCGCTGCGATTGTTCTTCAAGAGGGTACCAGAGTAACGCCGCGTACAAAAATGCCGGTGTAACGCGCTGATTGCTATTAATACGCTCATCGGTATTGGCAAGAACCCGTCGAACAAACTGCATTTCTCGACTGTTTTCGTCTTTTAAAAACGGCGCGAGCTGTGGGAATAAAGGTTCAATTAAGCCGTATTCGTGCAGCATCAGAAAGGTATCTTCGCCTTTACCAGACAAAAACAGCTTTAGTGTCTCTTCAAATAAGCGCGCTGGTGGAATGTTCTGCAAAAGATTGGCGAGTGACTTAATAGGCGCTGCGGTTTTCGCCTCTATTCGCATTCCTAGCTTAGCGGCAAAGCGCACTGCACGTAACATACGAACAGGGTCTTCACGGTAGCGTGTCTCTGGATCGCCAATGAGCTCAACTTCTCGTTTTTCGATGGCGGCGAGGCCATTGGCAAAGTCTTTAACCGTGAAGTCGGCAACGCTGTAATACATGGCGTTAAAGGTAAAGTCACGACGTTCGGCATCTTCTTCTATAGTCCCAAATACGTTATCCCGTACCAGTTGACCTTCGGCATCACGCTTTCCTAATGATTTACCCTTTGGAAGGTCATCATCTTCGTCTGATTCTTGGTGATGCCCTCTGAAGGTCGCCACTTCAATGATTTCACGGCCAAAAACAATGTGTGCAAGACGAAAGCGCCTTCCTATTAAGCGACAATTTCTGAACAAACCTTTAATCTGTTCAGGAGTAGCGTTGGTCACCACGTCGAAGTCTTTCGGTTCGTACCCCATCAAAATATCGCGTACACAGCCACCTACCAAATAGGATTCAAAGCCTGCTCCATTAAGGCGATACATTACTTTCAATGCATTTGCGCTTACGTCTTCACGAGATATACCGTGTTCTCCACGGGTCATAGTCCTAGGCTTTAAAGCGTTAGGTGACGAACTCTCTTTTGAAAAAGCGCGCTTAACAGATTTAAAAACACGATGAATGATGATGGTATCTCCGCAGACTATAAAGGTTCGTTATAATAAGTTGATTCATGCTGTGGAACAATAATTTCGGGCGTTTTCGCTACTTTTTTCCTATCCCACGCTGATATTGCTTCCGTTAACACTGTGCTGACGTCCTCAAAAGCCGATGCATTCGGAAAAGAAAAGCCAAGGAAGCGCATAACTCGCACAATGTTGTCGATGGGTGTTTTGTTGTTAACCGGAGCAGCTCGGTTTTGTTTGCTAAGCTTGCGGCCTGGGGCAACTGCCGCAACCGGGATGTGTCCATATTCAGGCGCTGTATAACCAAGGGCTACATATACAGCGCGCTGCAAGGGTGTCACGTCAATAAGATCGCAGCCCCGAATGACATGGGTTACATGCTGAAAAACATCATCAAGAATAACAACAAGGTTATATGAAAATAAGCCGTCTCTGCGCTTAAGCACAACATCTTCAGTAGATATTCTTCCGTCGCTTGAAGCGTCATTGATATTATCGTGTACGTCGCTTGGTGAAAGAAGCGGTTGAGGCTTAACCTCGCCCATTATGACATCGTAAAAGGGGGCGAGTTGTGTATCAAGTTTTAACCTTATAGCGCTATCTACTTTAGGGCTGGATCGCGAGGCAGAGATACCCTTGTTACGACATTGCCCGTTGTAAATGCCGCCCATCGCTTTAATTTGTTTTCTGGTACACGCGCAATAATACGCGAGCCCATCATTCATCAATTTGTCGAGCACAGCTTGGTAACGGGCATGCTGCCGGCTTTGATAAATTACCGTATCGTCCCAGTGAAGGCCATGTGCTTCAAGGGTAACGAGAATATCTTTATCGATTCCGGCAATACAGCGAGGCTCGTCAATGTCTTCCATGCGTAATAGCCATTTTCCGCTTTGACTTTTAGCGTCGAGATAGCTTGCAACGGCAGTTACTAGCGAACCGAAATGAAGTTGACCTGAAGGCGAGGGGGCAAAACGCCCTACATACTTGTTATGCATAATAAAGACTTAACAAAAAGCCCCATCTTTTCGGGATGAGGCTTTCTATAACAACATTAACGAGGCTAGTGAATTAACCTTGTAGCTGCTTTTCTTTGATTTCAGCCATTGTCTTACAATCGATACATAAATCAGCTGTAGGACGGGCTTCTAAACGGCGAATACCTATTTCGATACCACATGAATCGCAGAAACCGAAATCATCTGCTTCAATCCGCTTAAGCGTTTTTTCAATTTTCTTTATTAGCTTGCGCTCACGGTCACGTGTGCGTAATTCTAGGCTAAACTCTTCTTCTTGAGCTGCGCGGTCTACAGGGTCAGGGAAGTTTGCGGCTTCATCCTTCATGTGAGTTACCGTACGGTCAACTTCTTCGCGAAGTTGGTTACGCCACGCTTTAAGCAATAGTCTGAAGTGTTCTAATTGGGCATCGCCCATGTACTCTTCATCAGCTTTAGGCTCGTACGGCTGCAAACCTGCCAGCGCTAATAGTCCTAGGGATTTTGTTTCTTTTCCTGTTGGCATTTGCCACATCTCCTACACTACGACATCCATCTTGTCCTGATTGGACCGATATCTATATCAGACTCGACAACTTCAGGCAATCAATCGTGTCTATGTAATTATTATGCTGGTGTATCATTTTTATCATTTAGCCAGGTGGCTACCAGCAATCGAATTAGTGCGTTCTCCCACTAAAACAAGGCGCAAATATGAAGGCGAAATGAAAAAAATCAACCTATTTTTTACAAAATCAAAGGGAGTGTTTGATTTAATAGGATTTTTTGTTCGTCTATTATACAGCCTGCAGCAGAGACCGTTACACCAGCGTTAGCGGCAATCTTTACGCTTTTAGCATAGGTTGGATCAATGTGGGTTGCGACCTGCACACTCTTTATCGCCGTATGCTGAACACAAAACAGCAAAGTAGTTTTAACGCCACTCTCTGCTAAGCGAGCAAGTTCTAAACAATGTTTAGCCCCCCGTTGTGTTACGGCGTCGGGAAAAAAGCCTTTATCTGTATTTGCTAATGTAACCGACTTTACCTCCATGTATTCAACTATGTCGTTAAGCTGCGTATCTTTGCGCATTAATTGGAAGTCGAACCGGCTGTTGGCTAAAGGCGGTGTTACTTCAGCTTTCCATGAGGTTATGTCAGAAAATTGATCCAAGACCTTGTTATCTAGCGCTTCTGCCACCAACTTATTAGCATTGTGCGTATTAATGCCGATGAAATGGCCGTCGAAAGTTTGTGCGAGTTCCCAAGTGTATTTCAGCTTTCGATTAGGATTGGTCGACTCGCTAAGATATACCGTGTAGCCGGGCTCGGCACAGCCTGTCATGGCGCCAGTGTTAGGGCAGTGTGCAGTAACGATAGCCCCATTATCAAGCTCAACGTCGGCAAGAAAACGCTTGTATCTTTTTATTAGGGTGCCACGTAGTAAAGAAGGTGAAAACTTCATGAGTCGCCTCTTTGTAAATAATTAGTTTGAAGCCGCTAATGTGTGATGGAGTCAAAATACGCTCAACGTGAATAATATTCATTGAGAAGGCTCAAGTTTTTAGGCTCTCAGTTTATAGGCCGATATACTAATGCACTGCTTCAAGCCGTAAGGCAGTTTATCAAACGCAAGAGAGTAACAAACATTCGACTGAGCGCAAAAAGCGTTCATCAATATTATAACGATGTATAAGGAAAAGACGCGATGGCAGATTTTACCATTAGCCTTTCGACAAACAGCGCAGATGCTGTTTGGGGCGAAAATGCAAAGCTTTCTTTTAATGAGTCAGGTGCAGTTATTCATCTGCCTGACGACAAGCTTAACGAGCGTTTTATTCAACAAGCAGCCAGGAAGCTAGATGGCTTAAACTTACCCTCAGTAACCTTGGTGGGAGACTGGCATAAAGAGCAACAGTGGGCTTTTGCATTGAGCTTTACCCGTGCCCGTAAACCTGCATCAATTAAGTGGGCAGACACGAATGACAAAGCTGCGCTCGAGCAAGAGTATGCAGCGCTCCTGTTCACCCGTCAGCTTGTTAATGATACACCAGAAGATTTAAGCCCTGAAACCCTAGCTACGCGGGCGGCGCAATGGATCAAGTCATTAGGTGGTGATAACGTCACTTACTCTATGACGGTTGGAGAAGAGCTTAAGGAACAAGGTTGGATTGGTATTTACAACGTTGGCCGCGGCAGTGAACGTCCACCGGCAATGTTAGTATTAGACTATAACCCTACAGGTAAAGAAGATGCGCCTGTTGACGCTGTGCTTGTCGGAAAAGGAATTACCTTTGATAGCGGCGGTTACAGCATTAAGTCTAGCGAAGGTATGCTAGATATGAAGTGCGATATGGGCGGCGCAGCGACGGTAACAGGTGCTTTAGGTCTTGCCATAACGCAGGGTATTGAAAAACGCATTCAACTTATTCTTTGCTGCGCAGAAAACCTAATTAGCGGTCATGCTTACAAATTGGGCGATGTGTTGACCTATAAAAATGGTGTTACGGTCGAAGTGGTTAATACCGATGCTGAAGGGCGATTAGTGCTGGCTGATGGACTAATGGCGGCAACGGAAACGGGGGCGCCACTCATTATCGATGCGGCAACGTTGACGGGCGCAGCAGCAGTGGCGCTCGGTTCCGACTATCACGCAGTATTTTCGTTAGATGACAATGCTCGCGAACAAATGCTTCACGCAGCAAAAGAAGAAAACGAGCGCTTTTGGCCGCTTCCACTTGAAGATTTTCACGCCGAGCGTTGTCCGTCAGCATTTGCAGATACCGCTAACAGTAGGCCAATGAAAGGCGGCGGCGGTGGTGGTGCGTCAAATGCTGCAGGGTTCCTTTCGCGCTTTGTAAAACCTGAAGGCTGGATACACCTAGATTTAGCTGCGGCATACCATGGCGGCGCAACATCTGAAATGCCGGTGGGCGCAACTGCGAAAGGTATTCGCTCTATTGCTAGAGTCCTAAAGGATTATAGCGCGTAAAGGTCGATTTAGGCGTGAACGGTTTCGTACAAGCTACTCTTGTACGTTGCCTTTACCTAAAACGCTATTTAACAAAAGAGGGGCGCGATGATAAACGTTGCGCCCCTTTCTCGTTAAATGCCACCTAAGCGTTCGGCGAGCTGTTTGTAGCGTTCTACGTCTGAGCTGTCAAAAAGTGGGTTGCCATCTGTGTCTTTGTCTTTAGACACTAATAAACTCTCTCGCTCGAGGCGTTCAACCCTAACATCTTGTACGCCGAGATAGGCTGCCACTTCTTTAACTGTCATTAAACTCATTGTTTTTCCTAGTTTTGATTATTGGTATTAAACCTCTGCGTCGGGCAAAATACTTATCAATTTTAATTACATCAAAAGTTCGCTCGATAAAACATTACCTAAACGGTGTAAAGGTTAGGTTTTCGGGTAAGTCATCTTTTCGTACTTTAAAGTCATTTAAGCGCATTAGCGCTGAAATGACCTGCAAGCAGTCAACCTGACATTAACTTGCCACTTTATCGTCTTTTTAGTTAAGCGCATTTCGGCGAATTTTCGACTATTTTTTGTGTTTTTATTAATTTTAGCCGAGTTCGGTCTTACAGCACGGGCGACGTAAGAGGCATTTGACATGCAAAAGGTGTTTTTAACTCAGGTCGCTTGGTTTACCATTGCGCGCGAATAGCCCCAAACTTGAGTTATACTTGGCGGTTTACATAAATAACGGGCATATGCTCAATTTCGGAGACACGAAGAATATGGACACTTGGTCTGCTGCCATCATGCTCTTTTTGATCATGGACCCCCTTGGTAACCTTCCTGTGTTCATGTCGGTCCTCAAGTCTATTGAGCCGAAAAGACGCCAGTTTATTCTCATAAGAGAGTTGTTGTTCGCCTTAGGTATCCTGTTTCTTTTTCTTTTTAGCGGGCAATCGGTGCTTAACTTTTTAAATGTTGAGCAGGAAACGGTGAGCATTGCTGGTGGTATAATTTTATTTTTGATAGCACTTAAGATGATATTTCCTTCATCGGGCAGTACAAGTGGTCTCGCCGTTGGCGAAGAACCCTTTCTAGTGCCGCTGGCTATCCCCATGATTGCTGGTCCATCAACGTTAGCCGCGTTAATTTTACTTGCTAATCAGGCCCCCGATAGAATGGCTGACTGGTCGATAGCGCTCGCAGCGTCGTGGACAATTAGTGCAGTAATTTTAATGTTTTCAAACATTTTCCATAAAGTTTTAGGGGAGCGTGGTCTAGTTGCTATGGAACGATTAATGGGTATGATCCTGGTTATGATTGCCATCCAGATGCTTCTTGATGGCGTTACCAAATATTTCATGCATGCCACTGGAGCACTGTAAAAATGGTAAAGCAAAAGCTTAATACATTCGGGCGGGTTCGTGCCCTAGAAGGCTGGAAAGCCGTTGCATTTGGCGCTGCGTTGCTCGAGCGTATGTTGCCAAACTATGCTCTTTTTTGTGAATTAACTGAAAGTGGCGATGCAGATGCGCTGCGTAACTGTTTAAATTTGGTGTGGGAAACGCTTAAGTCACCAAAAAGCAAATTCAATATTGCTGTTCAACTGGAAAAGGTGGAAGTAGCCACGCCAGATACCAGTGACTTTGATAATTATGGCGTTTATCCGGCTATCGACGCTGCTATTGGTTTGGCTGCATTGTTGAACCTGATAGCGGGTGATGATCCCCAAGGTGCGGTTGTCATCAGCAAATTATCTCAGGGAAGCGTTGAAGCTTACTTGCTTGCTACTGAAGAGGCCGATGATGAAAGCGTCAAAGCCCATCCGTTAATGGCGTTTGAAGTCGAAGTGCAAAACGAACTCCTCGACTATGTGGAACAAGCTAAGTATCCGGCAAAAGCTGTCGATGAGTTGAAAGCCCTTGCCTTGGAGGCTGGCATTTCTAATATTGGCCTAGAGCTGTAATTTGTTACTTACTCCAAGTTAGTCTTATCTATGCGGATTGGTATAAATGCAAATATCAATGGAAAAGCAAGGTTGGTATTTGCATATTGTTGGCGACAAACAAATTTCTCAACGGCACGTGTTCTTCAGTATTGCGCGACTTATAGCACCTCAATAAGCATATATCTCAGCGCGCTAGTTTGCTTTTCTTTAATAATCTGCCAGTTGTCAGGTAGAGCGGGCGTTGTCAGTGAACTCTCATGCTCCAAATACACCACGCTACCACTTTGCACTCTATTATTTTTTTCTAAAGACGTGAGCGAGGGCAATACCAAGTCTTTGGCAAATGGTGGGTCGACAAAAACAATGTCGTAGGGGGCCGCGCTAGTGCTGTTCAAAATACTAAGCGCATCACCTTGGTGAACACTGGCTGACGCCACTTCGTTTGCTTTCAGTAAAGCGAGATTGCTTTCAAGCTGAGCTGCCGCATGTTTATCAAGTTCAATAAAATCGCAATGAGAGGCATAACGAGAGAGTGCTTCTAAACCTAAGCCTCCGGAACCCGCAAAAACATCCAGGCAGCGAGCGCCATTTACGTAAGGCATTAACCAGTTGAAAAGCGTCTCTTTATTTCTGTCAGTTGTCGGTCTTAACCCTTCTGCATCTAGCACGGGTAGCTTTCTTCCACGCCACTGACCACCAATAATTCTAATTTGACCATTGCTATTTGGCCTGTGGACTTTGGCATTTTTGTAAGAATGCTGTTTTTTTGCAGAAGATGATGCCCGAGTAGGGCGAGAAACTCGCTTCATAGTGTCTGACAGTGGTATCATGCGTTCATTCAGTAGGCGGCAAGTGTAGCCGAATTTGCTAAGAATTTATAAGGATTTGTCCTAACGATGTCGAAACTTTTTGGCTGGTTCAGCAAGAACAAAAAAGCAGAGAAACAAAAAGCGCAAGCGGAAGAAGAAGCGCGCGCGAAAGCCGAGGC
>NZ_BLIJ01000047.1:0-66086 GCF_009811475.1 Alteromonas sp. KUL150 | reverse complement strand
GGAAAACAAGCCCAAAGAAAAGAAATCCCTTTTTGCACGTTTAAAAGAAAGCCTATCGCGCACGAAAGAAAATTTAGGCAGCGGGATTGTTAGCCTGTTTAAAGGTAAGGCGATAGATGACGAGCTGTATGAAGACCTTGAAACGCAGCTTTTAGTGGCAGATGTGGGTATGGACACCACTCAGAAGATCATAAACCACCTTACTGACAGTGCCTCTCGAAAAGATCTTAAAGACGCGGAAGCGTTACTAGAGATAATGAAGCAGCAGATGTCAGGCATGTTGTCACAAGTCAATCAGCCCTTACCTGATGTGATGAAGGCTCATGACTCTAGCGAAGGTCCTTTTGTCATTTTAATGGTCGGGGTAAACGGTGTGGGTAAAACCACCACCATAGGAAAGCTGGCCAAGCAGTTTCAGCAAGAGGGTAAGAAGGTCATGCTTGCTGCAGGTGACACGTTCAGAGCAGCAGCGGTTGAGCAACTTCAGGTATGGGGCGAGCGAAACAATATTCCTGTTATAGCACAGCACACTGGCGCTGACAGTGCATCAGTGCTTTATGACGCGCTTGAGGCGGCTAAGTCTCGCGGTACCGATATATTAATTGCAGACACCGCCGGGCGCTTGCAGAATAAAAATAACTTGATGGAAGAGCTTAAGAAAGTGGTTCGCGTGATGAAGAAGATTAATCCAAACGCGCCTCACGAAGTTATGCTTACGTTAGATGCGGGTACTGGTCAGAACGCAATTAGCCAAGCGAAGTTGTTTAACGAAGCGGTGGGCTTAACGGGTATTACCCTAACTAAGTTAGATGGTACTGCGAAGGGTGGCGTTATCTTTTCTATTGCTGATAAATTTAATATTCCTATTAGGTATATCGGTGTAGGTGAAAGCATTGACGATTTACGCCAGTTCGACGGACAAGAATTTATTGATGCGCTGTTTAGCGAAATGGAAACACCGGAAAGCTAAAACCAGTAAGCGTTAGGGAAAAAGAATGATAAAGTTTGAGCAGGTAAGCAAAACCTATCCGGGCGGTCAGCGCGCGCTTAGTAAAGTGAACTTTCATATCGCGCCAGGCGAAATGGCCTTTTTAACAGGGCACTCTGGCGCAGGGAAAAGTACACTGCTCAAACTTATAAGCCTTATGGAACGCCCAACGGTGGGACGGGTTCTCATCAACGGCCACGACCTTAATGCTATTACTCGCCGAGATATTGCCTATATCCGTCGTGATATAGGGATGATTTTTCAGAGCCACCAACTGTTGATGGACAAGTCAGTTTTTGACAACGTGGCTTTGCCTCTAGTCATTGAGGGGTATACTCACAAAGAAATACGTAAGCGTGTGGAAGCAGCCCTTGAGATGGTTGGTCTTAGAGATAAAATCCGTTGTTTGCCCATCACCTTATCAGGGGGCGAGCAACAGCGTGTTGGAATAGCTCGTGCTGTTGTCAACAAACCTCCCTTACTACTTGCCGATGAGCCTACGGGTAACCTTGACCCTAAATTGTCCATGGAGATTATTCGTCTCTTTGAGGATTTTAACCAGGCAGGTGTGTCAGTGTTAATTGCTACTCACGATCTGGGTCTTATTGCCCGAATGCGATACCGTACTTTAACGCTCAAAAACGGACAAATGATTACCGATGGCCTGACCGACGGCCTTGACTATGGCACTTCAGATAGCGGTGAGGGAGACTGGTCATGAGTATATTATTCAAAGGGCGAGCGAAGGGAGCGTCTTCTGCTAAGGTGGGCTTTCTTCAATCTATCGTCATGTTTTTTGTAAGTCATGTGCGACAAGCGTTATCGAGCCTGGGCGAGCTTTGGCGCCAGCCACTAGCATCACTAATGACTATAGGTGTATTGGGTCTAAGTATAACCTTACCCAGTACTCTTTATATCATGGTTAAAAACACGGAAAAAATAACTGCAGGCTGGGACCAGGCCTCGGAAATTTCGTTATTCTTGAAACCTACTATGAGTGCCGCAAGTTCACAGCAGTTGGTGGCTAGGCTGAATACATGGCCTGAAATAGACAGTGTTGTTTACATTCCTGCCGATGATGCGCTTAGGGAGTTTCAGCACTTATCGGGGCTAGGTGATGCGATTGCTTACCTTGAGAAAAATCCGCTGCCCGATGTAGTACTCGTCACGCCAGCTGAAAAATATGCATCGCCCACCGCTGCAAAAGCATTGTTAGACAAGCTTCGTCAGCAGCGAGAGGTAGATATTGGTAAGCTTGATATTGAGTGGTTAGAGCGACTATATGCAGTGATTGATATCGCCCGAGACCTTGTCACGTTAATTGGGCTTCTGCTTTTCATTGCAGTCGTGCTTATTATCGGCAACACCATCCGCCTCAACATACTCAATAAATACGACGAAATAGTGGTGATGAAGCTGGTTGGAGCCACCGACGCATTCATTCACCGTCCATTTCTATACACCGGGTTTTGGTATGGCCTGTTAGGCGGTCTTATGGCCTGGTTTGCTGTAATCATAATATTGTGGTGGATGGATAGCAGTATCACTACCTTCGCGGCCATGTATCAAAAAGACTTTAATATTACCGGTCTCACTGGAACCGCATTGCTGACTATGCTTGGATTATCAGTGCTTTTAGGTTTACTGGGCTCACTCATCTCAGTTCAGCGACACGTTAGAGAAATAGAGCCAAAATAAATAGCCACTTTACTAACTATAAGAATGGCTACTGTGCTATTGCTCGTGGGTAATGGGATGTGACTGCACTACGAACCCCGTTACCCCATACAATTGCTTGGTTATAAAGCATATGAAGCTGCTTCTGGTCGATATTAAGTAGCTTTGCTTGTTTTATTACATTCATCCAAAGTGCACTTTCAAAAGCACGAACTAGCGTCATGTAGTTGGCAATTTCAATGTTTTTACCAAGCAAGGCATCGTTCACTTCTTCTGACAACGGCAATTGTTTCAAAATGTCAGTCATAGATTGGTCAAGGAGTCCCTCAAGCAGCGAGAACAAACCAGCTAAGAAAGCTATAGGCGGATTGTTTTTCATTCCTCGACGCTCTGCCAGAAGATCAAAGAATTTAGCGCGAACCAGTGACATATGAATAATTTCAAGTGGCTTGTCGTCACCTAAATTCGTTAAGCTTAATAGCGCAATAAATTTCTTAATCTCTACTTCGCCCATATAATTTAGGGCATGCTTGAGCGAGGTAATCTTATAGCGCTTGTTGATGGTAGGGTTATTAATAAATTTCAGTAGTAAAAAACTTAGCGTGGCATCGCGCTCAATAATCTGGCTAATACGGTCAATGTCAAAACTGTTATTCGAACTCTCACCCATCAAATCGACGATGTTCATTTTCGACGCAGGCAATTGCTTTAAAATTCGCGCTTCTGGCTGAGAAAAAAAGTACCCTTGAAAAAAGTCGAACCCTAAATCGAGACATGTTGAGAAATTGTCTTGAGTGTCAACTTGCTCAGCCACTAACTGGACATCTGCATCGCGATAGCGTGGAATATGTTTTTCAATGGTTTCAAAACGCGCCTTCGACACATCAACTTTGACGATATCAATAAGCGGGAATATATCGTGTTTCGATGCCACCATCATGGGGTCGTCTATTGCCAACCTAAACCCAAGCTGCTTTATGTGCTGGCAGGCTTCAAATAGTCCGCTGGATGTGTCCGTTGGGTCAGCAAGTTCAACAACGACAAACTCCGGATTCAGAGTTGTGGGAAAGCGAGAAATGAGTGTGTCAGAAGAAAAAGAAATAAACGATGTTTTTTCGCCGCTAATATCATCAAGGCCTAAAGGGTGAAAATGTTCAGATATAAACTTTGCTTTCTCTTCCTTATGTTCCGGATAAGCGCCCGCTTTACCATCCCTGAACAAAAGTTCGTAGGCAAATACGCTTTTGCTTTTATCTAAAATGGGCTGACGAGCTATAAACGCGAACATAATTTCTTCCTGCTGAAAACGAACTGATATCGTTATTAATTATAATTCCAATTTTGACCGAACCGACGTTAAGCCACTCTCTAGTCTATGATATGTATTCGTAATCTAACAACTATTCAACCATTAATTATCAACTATCGCCTAAGGCGAACCATTTAATTATCCTTCAACGCTGATTGATGGATATGTTTGGCCCATTTAATTGCTTCATTATAATAGCTGTGAAGAAGGCTTTGGCTAATGTCGTATTTCACGGCAAATTGTTGTATCCCTGCCCACTTTGCACGTTCGAATAACTGCGCTAATGTTAAGCAGTTTCTGAGCATTCCTGTGCCACCGCAAAGGGCATTTTTCACATCGTCACTAATTGGCACTTTACTAACTAAGTCATCTATACGCTGTTCCATCATGGCATCTAACAAGGACAATAGACCCGTTAAAAAACCCTTAAGCGGGTTATCTGCATCTTTAAGCTGAGAAAATACTAACTCGCAAAACTTTGCGCGTACCAGTGCCATCTGAAGCAGCTCTGTCGGTTGACCATCGTTTAAGTTGGCAAGAGCGAGCAGAGAAATAAACTTCTTCACTTCAATTTCGCCCATAAATGTTAACGCGTGCTTGAGAGAAGTAATCTTATGCCGCTTATTCACCATAGGATTGTTTATAAAGCGCAGCAGCAAATAAGTGAGGGACGGGTCACGCTCTATGATTTTGTTTACTTCATCGAAATTCAGTTTCGCCTGACTACTCAGCGTGAGTAACTCCATCATGGTAAGGCTGCTAGGGCCTAGCTTTCTGTGTTTAACAATTTCAGGTTTTGCTAAAAAGTAACCCTGAAAATAGTCGAAGCCCATGGCTTTAAACTTATTAAACTCTTCATAAGTCTCAATTTTTTCAGCGACGAGTTTAATATTTTTAGACTTAAAGCGTTCAACTAACGCGGGAATTTCATCGTGAGCAATTTCGGTAATGTCGATTTTGACTATGCTGGTAAAGGGGATAAACGCCTCCCATTTCCCTTTCATATCGTAATCATCTAAGGCGATAGGGTAGCCAAGCCCGCGAATGTGCCTGCAAGCAGAAACTAGCGCCTCGTCTACTTCAACCGTCTCTACAATCTCGATGACAACCTTGTTCGCGTCCAAAGAGGTGGGAAAGCGAAACATTAGCGTATCGCGATGAAAGTTAATGAACGCTTTTTTATCTCCCGTGATCTCTTCAATACCTAAGCTCAAATGGGTTGAAGTTAGTATCTTAGAGGTAGCTTCATCGGGAGGGATATCTGGAAAGCAATTTTCTTCGCCAATACGAAAAAGTAATTCATATGCGTACACCTCTCGGTCTACATCGAATATGGGCTGTCTAGCGACGTAAGCAAACATCAAGGTCCTCTTTGCTTCACTTGCCTTACTTCTTTGCTTAGTATTTCCCTTTAAGCGTTAAGTCCATTTATTGGCACATTATCTGGAAAATGCGTTGCAGCAGCTGTAGTGCAAAATCGATTAATCCAATCTATTATCTTCAGTTTTAAAGAGTAAAAGCAAGAGATATGATTACTCGATAAAGAATCACGAAAAACGATAGTGATTGAGTAATCGCGTTGGGGTGACAATTAAGCGTTGAATTTCATACCACTGAGATTAGCTTTGCGTCTATATTTGGTAATTAACGTATAATACTATGATAGTTTACTGTAGATTCAGACTAACTGCAGTCAAGCAGGTGTGACTGCTTCGTTTGGTATTGTTCATTTAATTCGATTATTGCTTTGGCCAGCAGTTAATTTAATATTACTCGTCAGCCGTTTAGTGTGGAGCGATATTCAGAACGTTAATTTGAACTTTTTTTAATAATCTAGGTCTTGATATTGTAGGAAGTGCCACCATACCTACATATCGGTAAAACTTCATATCTTAATTAGGTCTCGCGCAGCTTCGGTTACTTTGTTAATATGAAGCGGCAATAAATGAGGTGAACAATGAGCAACAATTTGCAATCTATGGCCCTGTCAGTGCCACACAGCGGTAGCATTGAAGGCTACATCCAAGCTGTAAGCAGCATTGATATGCTTAGCGCTGAGGAAGAGCGTGAGTTGGCAGTGCGCCTTCGCGAAGACGAAGACTTACAAGCCGCTCGAAAGCTAGTAATGTCGCACCTTCGTTTTGTAGTGCACATTGCAAAATCTTACTCAGGTTATGGCTTACCACAAGCCGACTTAATTCAAGAAGGTAACATCGGTCTGATGAAAGCCGTTAAACGCTTCGACCCAACAGTGGGCGTGCGTTTGGTTTCTTTCGCGGTTCATTGGATCAAAGCAGAAATTCATGAGTTTGTACTTAAAAACTGGAGAATAGTGAAGGTTGCGACTACAAAAGCGCAGCGTAAATTGTTCTTTAACCTACGTAAGGCGAAAAAGCGTCTAGGTTGGTTTACTCATGCTGAAGTACAAACCGTAGCAGACGAGCTTGGCGTTAGCACAAAAGAAGTGCTTCAAATGGAAGCGCGTATGAGCAGCCAAGATCAAGCGTTTGACTTAACAGCAGACGAAGATGAGACGGGTAATTTTGCGCCGGTTCAATTTTTGGAAGATAAGTCTTCTGATGTTGAAACTGATGTCATTAATAATGACTGGGATACAGCGGCAAGTAAGCGACTGTATTCAGCGATAAAAACGCTAGACGAGCGTAGTCAAGATATCATTGAGACGCGTTGGTTAGCAGATAACAAAATTACACTACAAGATTTGGCTGATAAATATCAGGTCTCTGCAGAGCGTGTTCGTCAAATTGAAAAGAATGCGATGAAGAAACTGCAAGCAGCTATGGTTGCGTAGTAATAAACGTAATCAGCCTGAACGCTTGATAGATACGAATTGAAAAAGCGCCTTTAAGGCGCTTTTTTATTGCTTCAAAAAAGTTAAAACATTAGCCTTACTTTTCTTTATTTTTAGCAACAGGAAGTACGTAAAATACTCCCTCAAACTCCGCCACCGGTGAATCCCCATCTAATATCGCCACGCTCAACTCGAAGCGAGCTTTATTATCATTCTCTAAAGGTTTGAATTTTCCAGATAAGGTTTCGATATTACAGATTGCCCTTGGCTTCATAGTAATAGGTTTGTGGTAGTGAATGTCTCCATCGCCCAAGACAATATCGCCGTCTAAACCACGCTCTTTGAGCTGCAGGTAAATCATTCCCCACCCCGTAAGTGTGGCTAACGAAAATATACTGCCTGCGAACATGGTGCCGTGAATATTGATGTTTTTATTTAGCGATGCGCGCGTTTCAAGTGTGCGCCCGGTGTATTGATACAGCTTGATACCCATATGTTCAGTAATAGGTATCGTTTCTGACCACGTTTCTTGAAGCGTTTTGCACCACTTAGGGTGGAGCACTAAAGTATTATTTTCGGTAAACTTTTTTACCATCTGCTGGCGCTTTAACATACCGAGCTCGTTTGGCGCTTCTCGTTCTATTTCAAAGCCACAAGCACTGAAGAAGTCGATTGAAATCTCGCGACTGTTAGTGACTGCTCGCTCTGCACCAAGGTCTTTTGCAACGTTTTCTAGCGCTGCCATCATCATCTGACCTAGCCCTTTGCGCTGATGATCAGAGTGAACGGCGATGTGTCTTATTTGTGCTTCTTCTGCAGTATTCAAATGCACTCGACCACAGGCTACCACTTCTCCACTGCGGTTGGTAATCATACGGTGCTCTGCGACTTGTTCGTATTCGTCTTTTTCTGAACCCGGAGGGAAGTTCCACGGCTGGCGTAGGTGTTCCCACCGAAAATGAAAATAGGCTTCAAATTCGGTATCGCTCTTTGGCGTCACTACCTTATACACAATAAACCGGCCTTATTAAAAAAATGAAAGAGTATTTAAACGTAAGAATACGCACGGTACAAGTTTATTTGTAGGAGCTGAGAAGGGCGTTTGTAGAAGAGAATGGCTCCTCTGTGTAGCTAAGAAGCAACTACACGTTGAATTGGAATGTTACTGGACCGTCATTGATAAGACCAACCTGCATATCTGCCCCAAATTCGCCCGTGGCCACGGTCATGCCTTTATTTTTAAGCGTATTAACAAAATTTTTGTAAATGGCTTCACCGTGTTCGGGAGGCGCGCCACGCGAAAAACCGGGTCTGTTGCCTTTTTGCGTATCTGCTACGAGAGTAAACTGTGATACGACTAAGAACTCACCGCCTACTTGCTCAATATTAAGGTTCATTTTCCCATCTTCATCATTGAACATGCGATAGCGACACAGTTTATTAGCAAGCTTTTCAATTTCTTCGTCACCATCTTTTTTTTCAACGCCTAGCAGCACAAGCATGCCGTTACCAATTTCGCCAATAACTTCGCCTGCTACAGTTACATTAGCCTGTGATACACGTTGGATTAATCCTATCACTTAGATGACTCCTGAATAAAACGTGACATATCGCGGGTCGCGCGGCACAGCGCATAGCCGATGCTTGGCTCTGACGTACTGTGTCCTGCATCGGGTATGATTTGTAACTGGCTTTGTGGCCATGCTTTATGAAGGGTCTCCGCCGCTTCTGTTTTACAAATCATATCGTATCGACCGTGAACAATTGTGCCAGGAATATGGCTTATTTTGCTAATGTTTTCAAGTATATAGTTTTCTTCTAAAAAGCATTGATTAGAAAGGAAATGACATTCCAGCGTGGCTAAACAGGTTACCAGATGCATAGGGTAGTGGGTGGTTGAGTCACCAACGCCTGGCGGCAAAGATAGACGCGAAAGTCGCTCTTCCCACTGATACCATCTTTTCAGCGCGGCGTGACGCAGCACGTCATTACTAGAGCGAACCATTGCGCTGTAGAAGTCACAAACGGCTTTCGACGTAACGGGCGTGGGAACATCTTTGATAAATCTTCGGTAGTGTTCTGGAAATAACTGGGCTGCACATCCAGATGGTGATAAAAACCAGTCTCTATCTTCTTGTCTGGCAAGAAAAACGCCGCGAAGAATAAGCCCTGTCATATGGTCGGTGTATTTAAGCGCATACAGCAACGCTAACGTAGAGCCCCAAGAGCCCCCAAACAAGAGTAATTTGGGCACGTGAAGGTGTGCTCTTAACGCCTCAATATCTTCAACATTTAACCATGTGTCGTTGTTAAGCGTATCAGCAATAGGTGTCGAACGACCACACCCTCTTTGCTCATAGCCGATTATGCGATACTTATTACTGTCGAAGAAGCATTTATAGTTAGGTGGCAAGCCAGCGCCAGGCCCACCGTGGATAAAGAGTACGGGGATACCGTCTGGGTTGCCACTTTGTTCAAAGTAAAGCGAGTGCCCATTTCCTACTTCGATAAATCCATTCTCATAGCAGGTAACATCGGGGTAAAGTCGTTTCATTTTGTTTCTGCGCGTTGTGTGAGTGCCTGTTTTAGTTTAGTTTATTGTTATACAAACATTTGCGTGCTGACTGCTTCAACGCTGTTTATGCTTACATTTTATGTGTTAAACACAAATTGTATACTATAGAACAAATGTCATTACGTACTAGCTAATCATATTATAGTCATAAATGCGAGGATGTTTATATGGCGGGTCAAGGATCGGGCGGTAATGTAATCGCCGCAATTTGTAACTTTTTTATTCCCGGTTTGGGTCATTTGGTTCAAGGTCGAATTTTAGGTGCCTTGTTCTACTTTGTGGCAGTTGGCGTTTGCTATGCTCTCGCGGCAACAGTCGTGCTTGCTATTGTATTTTGGCCATTAGGAGCCATCTTACATCTAATCAGCATCATAAGTGCAGCACGTTATAGAGGTGGAGTAACCGCATGAAATTAATCGCATCGGCATTAGTTGCTATGCTTGCCCTAAGTGGATGTCAGTCCGCATATTACGCGGCATGGGAAAAGGTAGGCGTTGAAAAGCGCGATATCTTAGTCGACCGTGTAGAAAACGCCAAAGAATCGCAAGAAGACGCACAAGAGCAGTTTAGCTCAGCCCTTGAGGCGTTTAGTGCAGCCGTTGCTTTCGATGGCGGCGAATTAGAAGATATTTACGACCGTCTTAACGGACAGTACGAGGACAGTGTTGCCGCATCAGAAGAGGTAAGCGCACGTATTGATAAAGTCGAGAGTGTGGCCGAAGCCTTGTTCGATGAATGGTCAGAAGAGCTGGAAAAATACGAGAATGCTTCGCTCAAGCGCGACAGCTCAGCAAAGCTTCGTGAAACTCAGCGTCGCTATGCGTCACTGATGAAAGCCATGCGCAAAGCAGAGAGTAAAATGCCTCCTGTGCTTAGCGCACTGCAAGACAATGTGTTGTACTTAAAGCATAACTTAAATGCTAGCGCCATTGGTGCACTGCAAGGTGAGCTCTCAACGATTGAAAACAACGTTGCACAGCTTATTGGCCAGATGAACTCGGCTATAGCAGAGTCTGATGCTTTCATAGCATCAATGAAAAATTAGAGAATAAATACTAACAGAGAAGGGGAGCAACGCTCCCCTTTTTTATAACTACAATCCTACTTCGAGTGCTTTTTCACTACAGTTTATCGTGAAACGACGTACTACTCTTTAGGTACCTTGCGAGGTTCATTTTCCGCTTTTTTGTTCTCAAAGGCTTCGCCTAGACTACAGGTGAACTCTGCACCGAATAATACGATTATCCATGATAGATAGACCCACAAGAAGAGGATGGGTACGACGGCAAGAGCACCGTATATCAGTTCATATGATGGAAAGTTTGTGACGTAGAGCGCAAAGCCAGACTTCGTTATTTCAAAAGCGATAGTGGCAACAACAGCGCCAACAAAGGCATGTCGCGCATAAACTCGTCTGTTTGGGACCACCATATACAAAATGGCAAAAGCGAGGAGGGCAGCGCCGCTGGGCACGAGACTTAATAAAAATGTTCCAAGCCCAGGTGTGTACTCTTCGGTAAATGCCGCAAGACCGGTTAAATAAGAGCTGACTACTACGCTAGAGCCAATAAGCATGGGGCCAAGGGTGATTACCATCCAATAAATAGCGAAGGTATATACAATCGGTCTGTCACTTTGTGTGCGCCAAATTCGGTTAAGCGTTTTGTCTACGTTTGATATTAGCATGAGCGCAACGACCAAAAGCGACAAAATACCAATGGCGCTCATTTGAGAAGCATTTCCCACAAAGTCGGTCATGTATTTGTGGACTACATCGCTGGCCGTCGGCACGAAATTGCTAAAAACAAAGTGCTCAAGTTTACTGCGCACAGACGCAAAAGCGGGAAACGCAGACATGATGGTAAAGGTCACCATAATAAATGGCACCAAAGATAACAACGTTACATAAGCTAAATGGCCGGCAGAGATAGTTATATTATCTTCTTTGCAGCGCTTTATGAAAATGCTGAAAAGCTCTCTCATCTGAGGGGTAACATTGTTATATAAGGTTTTAACCTTGTCTAAATCCACTCAACTTCTCCTGACGATACCTTATAAAGAAGGAGTATGGGGGGCTTGATTTTAAGACCCATGGGTATCGATAGTTCATAACTTGTTATTTGAATGGTAACTGGGGGCGGCCTCGCTGGCAAAAGTTTAATATAAACTTTATACAAAAAAGGCGCATTAGCTGCGCCTTCTCGTCTGCATGTTTCGTCCACTCAAAGTGACTACCTTTGCGGATTGGTTTTACGCACCTGAACGCACACCCAACATGTGACAGATAGCATAGCTGAGTTCACTGCGGTTCAATGTATAAAAGTGGAAGTGCTTTACCCCTTCTTTTGCCAGCACTTTAACCTGATCCATAGCAATGTTTGCACCAATAAGGTTACGAGTAGCTTGGTCATCAGCATCAAGGCCATCAAACATTTTGTGTAACCAGCCAGGCACGTGTACGTTCGTAAAACCTGCGAACTTAACCAAAGTTTGGTAGTTGGTTACGGGTAAAATACCCGGTACTAAATCTAAATCTACACCAGCGGCGGCGGCTCTGTCTCTGAATCGCAAAAATACGCTAGTATCGAAGAAGAACTGCGTGATGGCTTCCGTAGCGCCAGCCTCTGCTTTGCGCTTTAAATTGAGTAAATCGAATTGGGCATTAGGCGCTTCGGGGTGTTTTTCAGGATAAGCAGCAACCGAAATATCAAAATCGGCAACGTCTTTCAAAAGTGCAACTAAGTCAGAGGCATACATCTCTGTTTTTTCTACTCCCGGCGGCAAATCGCCCCGTAGCGCTACAATACGGCGAATACCTGAATCCCAGTAGTCTTTAGCAATTTGTTTAAGCTCATCGCGGCTCGCATCGACGCAGGTTAAATGAGGAACTGCGGCTACGCCTGTCTGCTGCTGAATGCGTTTAACAACATCGTGAGTTCTGTCGCGTTCGCCACTGTTTGCACCATAGGTTACCGACATGTAGCTGGGCTTTAGCGGCGCTAAACGCTCGACCGATTTCCAAAGGGTTTGCTCCATGGCTTCCGTTTTAGGCGGAAAAAATTCAAAAGATACATCTATATCACGCAGTTCCGACAGGGACTGGTTTAATGCATCGATACCTTGCGCGTACGAAACCATGGTTTATTCTCTCAAAAATATGTTCTTATGGACGTTTAGACGTCTAAATTAAAGAATATATGTCTAGACGTCAAGAGGTTTACACTGCTCAATTGACCTTTTCGTGAACTTGTTTAGAATTTCTGTTCATAATATAAAAAGAGTAGACCGAGTTAGCACAATGGCAGAATGGAATGGCAAATATATTCACCCCTACGCAGAGCATGGCAAAAAAAGCGAACAAGTAAAAAAAGTCACTGTCTCTATCCCAATTAATGTACTCAAAGCTCTGACTGATGAGCGCACCCGCCGTCAAATAAACAATTTGCGTCACGCGACTAATTCCGAGCTGCTTTGTGAAGCATTTCTACATGCGTTTACTGGGCAGCCTTTGCCAAACGATGATGATCTGCGTAAAGACAACCTTAACCGCGTCCCGGCAGAAGCTAGACGTATTATGGAAGAGATGGGGATTGACCCAAGTTTCGAGAACAACGTAACCGAAGACGACTAATCGTTACCTTCTAATTAAAATATAAAAAGCGGCGCCCTTACTGTGAAATGATTTCGCACTAAAGGCACCGCTTTTTGCTGCGTGTTATATCAGCAATTTACAGCCTGTGTTGAGAAGCTAAAACCTGCGCTTAGCAACCTTAGCTTTCAACGACAAAAAGATTGAATTTTATTCGCTTGCGCTCTCGGGCAAACGTGCCACACCAGACGCTATTGCTGCTTTAGAAACTGCAGTTGCAATGCGTTCACAAAGGCGAGGGTCCATCGGCTTCGGAATAATATACTCTTTACCAAACGTCAGGCTGTCGCTTTTACTGGCCGCTAATACTTCCTCGGGAACAGGCTCTTTGGTAATACTGCGAAGAGCTTCTACGGCCGCCACTTTCATTTCATCGTTAATTGCCGTTGCGCGAACATCCAACGCGCCCCGGAAAATAAACGGGAAGCATAAAACATTATTCACCTGATTCGGATAGTCAGAGCGACCTGTGGCCATGATAAGGTCTTTGCGCACCTCATGAGCCAGTTCTGGTTTTATCTCAGGGTCTGGATTTGAACAGGCAAATACAATTGGGTTTTCAGCCATTAGCGCCAGTGTTTCTGGTGGCAAAACATCTGGTCCTGATACGCCAACAAAGATATCTGCGCCTTCCATAACATCTTCTAACGTCCGCTTGTCGGTATTATTCGCAAAGAGCTTTTTGTGTTCAGTTAAATCTTCGCGACGAGTATGGATGACGCCTTTTCTATCAAGCATGTAAATACGCTCGCGCTGAGCACCACACTTAATAAGCAGCTCCATACAGGCAACCGCGGCAGCCCCTGCACCCATACATACAATTTTAGCGCTCTCGATATTTTTACCCTGAATCTCTAGCGCGTTAAGCATACCTGCTGCAGTTACGATAGCCGTGCCGTGCTGATCGTCATGAAACACCGGAATTTTGCAACGCTTAATAAGCTCTTGCTCAATTTCAAAACACTCTGGCGCTTTAATATCTTCTAAGTTAATTCCGCCGAAGGTATCAGCAATGTTGGCAACAGTGTTGATAAACTCTTCTGTAGTGCGATGCTTTACTTCAATATCGATAGCATCAAGCCCCGCAAAGCGCTTAAACAGCAGGGCTTTGCCTTCCATTACAGGTTTCGATGCCAGAGGTCCTAAATTCCCCAACCCTAAAATAGCGGTTCCGTTACTGATAACGGCAACCAAGTTACCTTTACCCGTATATTTATAAGCGTTGTCGGCATCTTCAGCGATTTCTCTGACCGGCTCGGCAACGCCTGGGCTATAGGCAAGAGCAAGGTCATCGACACTATCGGCAGGCTTGGACAGCTCAACGCGGATTTTTCCAGGGGTAGGTTTAGCGTGATAATCGAGTGCGCGTTGTCTAAAATCTGACATGTAAAATGGTATCCTTGAATGTAGGGTTCATCGGTGTTTTGCCCTCGGTCTGTCGCTATTTTATTGTTGTTGTAGGTATAGATAAATTAACGTGAGCGCAATACAACTAAGCAGTTAAAAACGTCTTATAATCAATTGCTAGCGCCAGAGTTAGTACTGAACGATGTGTGTCGTACCTAAAGCGCCAGAAGGCTACTATTGAGCTATTATTCACAGAATTAATACTCACTATTAGTATGCCGTTGGCAACTCTAACACAGCTAATTACTGTGTACATATCTGATCAGAATTCTCATTTACCAATGTAGGTGAGACGTACTAATTAGACCAGTAAAATACCGCTATAATTGGCATTCATATTATTTATTTTGACCGGCTGCTTCATTCGGTTGATCTATTGAGAGAGCGTGGGTTTTAACGTTGCGTTGACCGAGTGCGACTAAATAGAATGTTTGTTTCAGCGATATCCAAGCGTCTTCAGCATTGTATGGTGAAAACCATCGTCTTTTTTAGGCGCCTATTTTGTCTGGTAACATGACATAAAAACTAATGCGAATGCTCACTTTTATGAGTGAACGCTCCACGGAGAGTTACCAAATGACAGAAAGAAAATTAATTGCCGTTCTTACCGATGTTTGTGAAACGGCGAAGCAAGGTGAAAATGGCTTTGTTTGGCTAACTCATACTGGTCACTGGAGAACGCCACAGGTAGTGGCGGTATTCACAACTGAGCAAGCAAGAAAAAAGGCGCTAAGTAGCGGATGGGATACCTGGTTCATCAATGAAGTGAATATTGCCTTGGACTCAGTTAAATCGGAGGCACAAGCCATTCATTTTGATAGCGAAGAGGCTTGTAACAGTAGCAGTAGGGGTGACTGGGAAAAGCATCTGTCGCGGCGAGATAGCTTCCATTAACTTCAAGTGACGCTGCTTGGTATAAACCATCAAAATAGAAATAATTTAAGTAATAAAAAAGCGCCATAAAGGCGCTTTTTCAAACTCGATATCAGGCTTACTTTTTGCCCAATGCACCGAAACGCTTCTTGAAGCGATCAACACGACCACCAGTATCAACGTTACGTTGCTTACCAGTGTAGAATGGGTGACATGAAGAACATACGTCTAGGTTGATGTCTTTACCAAGCGTAGAACGAATATTCATTACGTTACCACATGAGCAAGTTGCTGTGATTTCTTCGTATTTAGGGTGGATATCTTGTTTCATTGGGTTACCTCACATAATAAGGCCGTATCGCTATACAACCCGAAGTCGCACACCATACGTTACTTAATTCAAATGATAAGTCGTTCAAAGAACAGCCTATCGCAAAAAGAGCGGCGCATGATAAAGGATGGGAGGGGCTTGATCAAGCGGTTTTTGACTAATTGCTAAACAAGGAAGCGACACAAGAAGGCCAAGCCAAAACATTCCTTTCATGCTTAACCGTAAAGTATGTTTAAATATTTGTCGTACAAGACTAAGGCAATACGGGCGAGTAATAAATTGTGCTGTGAGCAGCGCAAATTTCTGCAATGTTAGGCTTAGCAGATAGGCCTAGTCGTGTAAGTGATTTTAATATAAGTAGCCCATTATTAAGAGTTCGGTAAGCGCAGTGTGCGCTGTAAAAGTCATCAAATAAGGTAGAACGTTCGCAATGGCCTTTATCCAAGTTGCCGTGCCAGTGCCACTGCGCCAACTTTTCACATATACCCACGGCAGCGCACTAAGTGCGGGCGTGAGGGTGGTTGTACCTTTTGGTCCACGCAAATTAGTGGGTGTGGTCGTTGAAACACTGCAAAAACCTGAAAGTAAAATTGATAATGCCGATAAGCTAAAGGCCATCGAGTCGGTACTTGACGACAACTCTGTTATAGATGATGCGTTGCTGAAAATGGCCCAGTGGCTCTGGCAGTATTATCATCATGCGCCGGGTGAAGTTTTACACGCCATGTTGCCTGTTTTACTGCGCAAAGGTGAGTCGGCGGCCCCTACACCGCAAGATATGCTAATGCTTACCGAAGAAGGTAAGCAAACGGCTGCAGACACGTTATCGCGGGCTCCTAAACAACAAGGCTGTTTTTCGGCTCTGGCTGGTGGTGCCTTATTAGCCTCGCAGGCGCGCAAGCAGTATGGAGCACCTGCAGTCAAAGCGCTCGTCGAAAAGTCTCTGGCAAGTATCGAAGAAGTGGCACCTGAATTGAAGTCAGGCAGTTGGCTTGCCTCTTTATCACTGTCTGAAAAACCAATTCCAGACACTGAGCAGTCAGTTGCTATTGCCGCGCTTAACCGTCAGCAAGGCAACTTCGCGGTGAGTTTGCTTGAAGGGGTTACCGGTAGCGGTAAAACAGAAGTGTATCTCCAGGCTATCGAGCCTTTGTTGCGTGCGGGTAAGCAGGTCCTTATTCTGGTGCCAGAAATCGGACTTACGCCGCAAACGGTGTCTCGTTTTGAAAAGCGGTTCGGTATAGCCGTGGGTGTTTTGCATTCTCAGCTTTCTGATAAAGAACGGCTGCACGTTTGGCAGCGGGCCAAGGCTGGCGAGCTCGGTATTGTCATAGGTACACGTTCGGCAATTTTTACTCCCCTAAACAACCCCGGCATGTTAATTGTAGACGAAGAGCATGATGAGTCATTCAAGCAGCAAGATGGCTTGCGTTATCACGCGCGGGATCTTGCTGCTATGCGCGCCAAGCAGCACAACATTCCACTTCTATTAGGTAGCGCCACTCCGGCACTTGAAACGCTAAACAATGCATTAACTGGTCGCTATGCACACTTACAGTTGACCAAGCGTGCTGGCGGCGCGAGAAGTACGCACCAGCACGTTTTAGATGCTCGTGATCAGCCGATTCATTATGGTATTTCGCAAGGCCTGTTGACCATTATGCGTCAACATATCAGTGCAGGTAATCAGGTATTAGTATTTGTAAACCGTAGAGGCTATGCGCCAGCGCTGCTATGTCATCACTGTGGTGAAACCGTAATGTGCAAGCGTTGTGAGCGCCCTTATACCGTTCACAAATCACAAAACCGGCTACAATGTCACCATTGTGGTGGTATGCGTTCGATGCCGTCGAACTGCGAGGCGTGTCACCATCCTGAGCTTGTAACAGCTGGAACTGGAACGGAGCAGGTTGAGCAAGGCCTTTCAAACCTATTTCCTGGCGTTAAACAAGTGCGCATAGATAGCGACACCGTGCGGGGAAAAGACAAGCTTCACCAAACCCTTGATGCAATAAACCGACAAGAGTATCAGCTACTGGTTGGCACTCAGATTTTATCAAAAGGTCATCATTTTCCGCATGTAACATTAGTCGCGGTTTTAGACTGCGATGGCGCCTTGTTTAGTGCTGATTTTAGAGCGCCAGAAAAGCTTGCTCAGCTTGTTACGCAGCTTGCGGGAAGGGCAGGACGCGCTAGCAAACCGGGGGAGATGTGGCTGCAAACCCTAAATCCTCACCATCCGCTGTTACAAGACTTGGTGCACAATGGCTACGGGCATTTTGCTAGACATGCACTAATGGAGCGAAAAGCGGCAGGGCTTCCACCCTTTACAAGTCAATTCGTTATTCGTGCCGAAGCCAGCGACAGCAGTTTGGCCTATCACTTCTTGAGAGAATGCAAACAGGTATTCAATCAACAACACGCCGTTGAAATAAACGGTCCGTTTCCCTGTTTGATTGAAAAGCGGCAAGGCCGATTTCGGTTTATGCTGGTATGCAGCCATGAAAAGCGAGCGCCCCTTCATAACGCGCTACGTTTGGCACTGCCATTTCTACAGGCGTTGCCACAGGCAATGAAGGTAAGGTGGTCAATAGATATAGATCCTACCGATTTCAGTTAGCTTGTTGAGTAGCAATACGTTAAAATTTCTACTCAGTGGAAGGTGTGATAAACACTTTTCTTTGCCAAATTTGAACCTTAGTCAAATTTGAATTACGACGTTTCCTTACGAATACGAACAACGATAACAAGTAGGAATATTGCCGACTATGGCCCAACGCGATTATGTCTCTCGTGGACGCTCTACCCAAAAAAAGAAGTCTTCAGCAAAGGGACGAAAGCCTGCTGGAAACGCTCAGGTAAACGGAGCGGTAGCCGCAAAGCTCCCCATTATTCGAATTGTAGGTGTGTTTGCCCTTGTGATTGGCTTCGGTGTTTTTTTATGGTCAATCAAAGATAACGTTGAAGAAGATGTAGATACACAAGTATCGCGCCCCATTGCACCAACGGAAGAGTCATTGCCTGAATTGCCCGAAGAAGAGTGGGAATACATAAAAACTCTGCCAGGGTATGAAGTTGAAGTAGAAGTAAAAGAGCAGGAAAAATCCGATAAGCGTTATTTAATGCAGTGCGCCTCGTTTAGAACACGTGCTCAGGCTGAAGAGATGAAAGCTAAAATTGCGTTTCAAGGTTTAGAAGCGTTGATTAAACAAAGCTCTGGCAGCAACGGCGAATGGTTTCGCGTTATTTTAGGCCCTTACGAGTCGAAAAGAGATGCGGAAAAAGCGAAGCACAGTCTGCGTAAAGTGAACATAGCGACTTGCCAAATTTGGTACTGGAATTTATAGCATTTCATATTAGGTAACATGTAATACGTAGCATAAAGCGCAGAAATAGGGTGTATGTAAGGAATGCATTTACAAGGAAGTTCAAATGAGTATTGCCACTAATGAGCAACCCGACTACGCGGCTTATAGCATAGAAGAGCTTGAGGACGTTCTAGAAAATATCGATAAGGAGGCCTTTCCAGAGCGCTACCAGGCAGCGAAGAAACAGCTCGCTTCAAAGCGAGCAATGTTGCCGTCTGAGGATGATACGGATAGCGTCCATCAAGATGAGCATTTCACTCGACCTAAATGGTCTGAACTACACCTGATAACACGCATCTCAAACGTTACCTTTTTGGTACTTATTGGCGCAATGTTCATAACAGTTTTTAATGATTTTCTAGTGATTAATGCATGGCTAGACAATTCAACATGGGCCATTCTACTGCTCATTGTTGTTTATAGTGCCCTCTTTTACTTCTCTATCTATATCGATCAGCGACACGCGCAATTCGTGACTAAAGATTTCCGCGGCAAAATAACAGTTTTCGGTATGCCGTTTCTGGTATTTTTCTTAAGCTCGAGTTTTGTTGATACGGCATTGCCCTACACCCTGCATTTAGCGTCCCATAAACAAGAGGTAGAGCGAAAAATAGCTTATAAGAAAGGAAGCGGTTCTAAACACTGTCGACATTCGCTGTTGCTACAAGAGAGCGTAACCTTTTCCGATGGTCGCTTATGCTTAAGTCAAGATGAGCATAAACGTTTACCAAATGAAGGGTGGGTTTATGTAGAGGGCCATGAAAGTGGTTTTGGTTTTGAAATCGAAGAGTATCGATTTCGCTAAATTTCAATCATGATTGCCTGTACATCAATAACTTCAAACACAATTAGTCCGAGCACAATCAGGTTAACCACAATCGTTATCCAATAAACACTCATAAATGCCGATTTGCTGCGCTTGTGTTTAAACAATTGCTGAGCTATCAATGCGCCAGGCCAGCCTCCTACTAAGCTCAATAAGTGCAGCTTTGCCTCTGAAATTCGCCACATGTTGTTTTTTGCCGCAAATTTGTCAATACCGTAAAAGAGCACGGTAACTAAGCTCAACGCTCCATAAACAATCGATACTACAACAGGTAACTGACCCCACAATGTTAGCAAGGCAATTACACTGCAAAATATGCTTGATAGAATAACGTTTCGCTTTGTGTGTGAGGTATGCTTATTAGCGCTAGAGCGTTTTGCTTTGTAATCTTTCAGCAAACTAATGTTGTGAGCGCGGTGGCTACCTTTCTTATCTTTCTCTATTTCATAAATGATGATATCGCCATTGATGGGGCGCCTGGAACATTGTTTAAATGCCTTTATGTGAGCAAACGCTCTTATACCACCGCCGTTAGGCTCGACGAAACCAAAACCTTTAACATCATCCCACTGCTTAATTCTTCCCTGATACTTCATAACCCTTCCTTTACTGCTATTCGTGTCGCTACTACAACTTCATTTTACTGCTTGGACATTTCTTCAAATAACCACAGGCAAAACTGATGAGAGTATGTATGCAATAAATAGCGCATTCAATAGATAACCTTTGCACTAAGCCCCTAGCGCAGAAAGCTTTGAGCGCACATTATTCACTCTTACCCTTGAAATTAACACGCCTCCCCCCACTTATTTGTTATTGAATTATTACGCTGCTGCCTTAGTGAGGCAAAAAGCTACACATATAATGCAGTAGCGCCCAGCTAAACGGGGAATTAACGTGACAACGATTGTATCTGTACGACGTGGGAATCAAGTGGTAATGGCCGGTGACGGACAGGTATCACTGGGCAACACCGTGATGAAAGGTAATGCGCGCAAGGTGCGCCGTTTATACCACGACAAAATTTTAGCGGGCTTTGCGGGTGGTACAGCCGACGCATTTACGCTATTTGAGCGCTTTGAGGCTAAGCTTGAAGCCCACCAAGGCCATTTAACCAAAGCGGCGGTAGAGCTTGCCAAAGATTGGCGGACTGATAGGGCGCTGCGCAAGTTAGAAGCCTTGCTTGCCGTAGCAGATGAAACTGCATCATTTATTATTACCGGTAACGGCGATGTCGTGCAGCCAGAACAAGATCTTATTGCGATTGGCTCTGGTGGTAACTACGCGCAAGCTGCGGCTACGGCACTACTTGAAAACACTGAACTGAGCGCCAAAGAAATTGCTGAAAAGGCGCTGACCATTGCTGGCGATATTTGCGTATTCACTAATCATAGCCAAACGGTTGATGTACTGGATTACTAAGTAATAGCGTAACGCTGTTATCAGCTCGCTGCCACAGCTTTGAAACTGGTAAAGCGAGTACTTGTTAGATAAGGGTTTATTCATGTCTGAAATGACACCAAGAGAAATTGTTCACGAGTTAGACCGTCATATTATCGGTCAGCAAGATGCCAAGCGCGCAGTGTCTATTGCACTTCGAAACCGCTGGCGTCGTATGCAGCTTGAACCAGAGCTGCGTCAAGAAGTCACGCCAAAAAACATTTTAATGATTGGTCCTACGGGGGTAGGTAAAACTGAGATTGCTCGCCGTTTAGCAAAGCTAGCAAACGCGCCTTTTATCAAAGTTGAAGCAACAAAGTTCACTGAAGTGGGCTATGTAGGTAAAGAAGTTGAAACCATCATTCGTGATCTTGCCGACATCGCGGTAAAGATGACGAAAGAAAACGAAATGAAAAAGGTGAAATTCCGTGCAGAAGAAGCTGCGGAAGAGCGAATTTTAGATGTTTTATTGCCTCCACCAGAAGATGCGTGGGGCAATAAAGAAAACGTTGAAGATCGCGGTACACGTCAGGCATTTCGCAAGAAGCTTCGTCAGGGCGACCTAGACGACAAAGAAATTGAAATCGATGTGGCACTTCCGCAGGTGGGCGTAGAAATTATGGCGCCTCCAGGCATGGAGGAAATGACCAACCAGCTTCAAGGCATGTTCCAAAACTTGTCCGGTTCGCAGAAGAAAAAGAAGAAGCTGAAAATTAAGGAAGCTTTCAAGCTGCTTATTGAGGAAGAGGCGGCGCGCCTTGTCAACCAAGAAGACTTGAAAGAAAAGGCCATTGAGTCGGTAGAGCAGCATGGCATTGTGTTTATCGACGAAATTGACAAAATTTGTAAGCGCGAAGGTAACTCGTCTGCAGACGTATCTCGCGAAGGCGTTCAGCGTGACTTACTCCCACTTGTGGAAGGTTCAACGGTATCAACTAAGCACGGCATGGTGAAAACTGACCATATCTTGTTTATTACCTCGGGCGCTTTCCAAATGAGCAAGCCGTCAGATCTTATTCCTGAACTTCAGGGCCGTTTGCCTATTCGCGTTGAGCTTTCTGCCCTTAAAGTCGGTGACTTTAAACGCATTCTTACTGAGCCAAATGCGTCGTTAACGCACCAGTACATTGCGCTAATGAAAACCGAAGGGGTTGATATCAGCTTCGATGATTCGGGTATTCAGCGTATTGCCGAAGCAGCGTGGCAGGTGAATGAGCGCACTGAAAATATTGGTGCCCGCCGTTTGCACACGGTGCTTGAACGCCTTATGGAAGACATCTCGTTTGACGCTTCTGAAAAGAGCGGTGAGTCATTCGTGATTGATGCAGATTACGTTAACAGCCACCTAGAAACCTTGGTGGATAACGAAGACCTGTCGCGCTTTATTTTGTAATGCAGTTTTGAGCTCGCAAACAGCTCAGCTAAAAAGCCTATCGGGTGTAACATGACCCAGTGAGCTTTTGAAAATAGAGTATTTAAGCCCAGAAATATGCTCTGGGCTTTTTATTTTTCATTTAAAAATCTTGTCTTCATATTGCTATATAACATTTTAATGTTGCCCTCCTGCAAAATTTTTCGGCATACCAACTTCTATAAGCCTCAATTGAAAACGACCTGGCGTGTAAAACCTCTTGTTAAATTTTTGTTGATCAGACTTTACATAAATAGTATAACCTAAAAAGACAACGTTGTTTATTTGAAATTACACCACTTCAACAATCAAGGCGCGATATGAAAAATTACACATTGCATCCATTAACACGTCAGCTAAGGACGGCTATAAAGCCTACTCCACTTTTACTGATGCTAATGGCAACGTCGTTACAAGCTCAAGAGGCTGGGTCTGATGATTCGGAATTGCCAGAGGAAGTAGAAGTAATAGAGATTTCTTACGGTTATAGCGCCGTCGAGAAGAAAGATTTAACTGGGGCAATAGCCACAGTGGACATCGAAGACGTGATTGATTTGCCTGCCGGCAACATTATGCAAAATCTTCAGGGAAGAGTACCTGGTTTACAAATCACCACCACAGGTAATCCAAGTTCGACAGCAACCGTGAGGATCCGCGGTCAGGGACTAGGACCTCTTGGCAACAATGACCCGCTTTACATTATCGATGGAATTCCAACAAAGTCTGGTCTACACGAAATTAATAGCAACGATATTGCCGATGTACAGGTGTTACGTGATGCGGCCGCTGCAAGTATTTATGGGGCTCGCTCTGGAAACGGTGTAATTGTTGTGACCACAAAGAAAGGTCACGATGGCCTGGACTTTAACTTCCGATACAACCAGAGTATTGAAGATTATGACTATGACCTACAGCCACTCAACACGTTAGAGCGTGGTGCCGTAGTGTGGCAGGCGGCAGTCAATGACGGGTCAAACCCTAATTCAGCGAGCCCGCTTTATACATTTGACTGGAATCAAAATTTTCAAAATCCCGAATTATATTCGGTCATTCTGCCTACCTTTACTGATCCAGAAGGTGTTCAACGCCCCGCCGATACTAGATGGTTTGATGAAGTTACAAGAACCTCTAAAGTCTCTGATGTGAATTTCTCGGTGGCAGGCGGCAATGACGTTTCCAAGTTCTATACATCACTGGGCTATTTTGAGGCCGAGGGTATCGTAGATGGTTCCAAGTTCGAGCGATTAGCTTTCAGAGTCAATTCTGAACATGTCGTTGTTGAAGATAAATTAAAAGTCGGTCAGACATTTTTGATCACTGATCAGCAAGCTAACCTTATCAATGACCTAGCGGGCCAGATACTAGGACTATCAATTGAGCAGCAGTCAATCGTTCCCGTTTACAACGATGTAGGAGGCTGGGGTGGGCCGGTGCCTGGAATTACTGACAGAGACAATCCGGTTCGAATAATCGAGCAAAATCGTGATAACGGTCATACCTACAATAAACTCATGGCGAACTTTTTTGTTGAGTACACACCGATTGAAAACTTAACGCTTAGGGGAAATGTAGGGGTTGATTACAGTCAGTTTTATTTTAGAAATTTCACTCGTGCGTTTACCGCTGGCTCACTAAGCGGTGCAGACAGATTAACGGTTGAAGACAACTGGAATCAAAGCATCATTACTGGCGCTACAGCCACTTACAAACTCGTACTTGATGACCTGCACAAGTTCAATTTCTTAGCCGGGGTTGAGCAAATTAATTATGAGCGTGAATTATCTCGCGGCATTGGGTCAGGCTTCGCTTCGGATGACCGTTCTTTCGCTTATCTGTCACAGGCTACGTCGGATGTAAGAGTAGAAGGCGAAGGAGACAACTGGTCTCTCGATTCTCAGTTCGCACGCGTGGACTACAACTATGACAACCGTTACTTGTCCTCATTCACCATTCGCCGAGATGGGTCGTCTAGATTTGGTGATGCTAATGAGTATGGTAATTTTCCAGCAGCGTCATTGGGCTGGGTTGTCAGCAACGAAGACTTTTTCGATATTGATTTTATCGACACCTTAAAGTTCAGGGGAAGCTGGGGGGAAACCGGTAATCAGGAAATTCCTACTGATGCGACGGTTACAACCTATATACCCCGTTATGCGACCCAGTCACTTTTCACAAACCAGCAAGATGAGGGCACGGCATACGACATTACCGGCGCAAATGGCGGCACATTACCATCCGGCTTTGTTCGGGCGCAAACTGGCAACTCTGATCTGAAATGGGAAACATCAACCCAGGTTAACTTCGGCTTAGATTTCGAATTGTTTGAGAGAACGGTCTATGGAAGCGTAGATTGGTTTAAAAAAGAAACCCGCGACATTCTTACTCTCACTCAACCAATTGCAACGCTTGGCGAAGGGGCACAAAAGTGGGTCAATGGCGGCACCATTGAAAATGCTGGTGTTGAATTGGTGCTTGGATATGAAAAGTGGATAGATACAGGCTTGCTGGAAGACGAGTTGCTTGTAGATATCAACTTCAATATATCTTCTGCTGAAAACACCGTTACAGCCTTGCCTGAAGATGTCGTGAATTCCTTTGGGGGAAATGGACAAGATAAAACAATCTTGGGGCGTTCAATTAACTCAGTTTATGGGTATGTAGCAGATGGTATATTCCAAAATCAAGACGAAGTGAATGAACATGCTACACAATCGGGCGCAGCGCCGGGTCGAATCCGTTGGCAAGATTTAGATGGTAATGGCGTTATTGATGAGAACGACCAAGACTTCTTTGCAGACACGGATCCAGATTTTATCTATGGAATGAACTTCACGTTTAAATATAGAGACTGGGACTTCAACATGTTCTGGCAGGGAGTTAAAGGAGGACAGATAAGGAACAACTGGCGACTATTCACCGATTTTACTTCCTTAAACATTGGCTCAAATTATGGTGCACGAACGCTTGATGCCTGGACTCCTCAAAATACAGACAGCGATGTCCCTGCTCTTACCCTGATTGATAACAATGGGGAGGGCCGTCAGTCTAGCTTTTTCTGGGAGGAAGGCACTTACCTGAAACTTCGCAATATCAGCGTTGGCTACACGCCTACATTAGATTTCATCGAACGCTTAGGCCTTAACGATGCTCGCATTTATTTGCAGGCTCAGAATCTTTTGACTATCACGCCTGATGGCACATTGAGTGAAGATCCTGAAACTCCTAATGAAGTTTTTCCTGTACCCCGCCGCGTTACTCTCGGGCTGGAATTCTCTTTTTAAGCTAACAGGATAATGGATAAAGACACATGAATTATATAAGCAAACTTTTGACAACAAGCTTGATTGCGCTTTCAGTCGTATCTTGCGGAGGAAGCGATGAATTGGACAGTGAACCACAAGCAGTGCTCACTGAAGACCAGGTAGCAACGACTGAGAATATAGATGCTTTGGTTATCGCCACGTACTCCTATCTTGGCAATGATCACTATACAGCACCTAATTATCTGTGGCCGACAGGCAACCTGCGTGCTGGTGATGCGCACAAAGGTGGAAACGGTCCTTCGGATATCTTCGCCTACCACGCACTTTCAATGTACGAGCCCTTAGTGCCGGATATGGAGTCATTCCCACCTGATTTGATCGATCTCAATAACAAGAAATGGACCCGTAACTATACCGGTATTTCGAGAGCTAACGCAGCACTTAAGGTTATTGCAGAGACGCCTTCTGGTGAATTACCAGGTGCCGATGAAAAAGCGGCAGAGTTACGTTTTTTAAGAGCTATCTTTTATTTCGATTTGAAAATCCATCACAAGCATATCCCTTGGATTGATGAAACAATGACTCAAGAGGAAGTATTAGCGACGACGAACCGTGATCTCACAGACCAGCAGTTATGGGACAAGATCGCAGCAGATTTTCGTTTTGCCGCGAACAGCCTGCCAGATGTTCAGCAGGATGTCGGCCGGGCGTCCGCACTGTCAGCCAAAGCCTATTTAGCTAAAACCCTTTTGTATCAGGCGTACGAGCAAGACGAATTGCACAATGTGGTGAGTATCAATCAGCAGAAACTCGAAGAAGTAGTCAGCTTGGTGGATAGTATTGAAGCCAGTGGACAGTATGGTCTTTACGACGATTATGCAGAGAATTTTCTTATCGAATTTGAGAATGGAAAGGAGTCTGTATTTGCTATTCAGCGTTCATTGAATGATGGCAGTCCTGACGGAAGAGGTTCGTGGTCTAGCGCGTTGAATGCGCCAATGTCAGGCGGTTTTGGTTGCTGTGGTTTCCACGTTCCAACAGAAAACTTCGTTAACGCGTTTAAGACCGATAACTCGGGTCTGCCCCGCTTCAACACATTCAATGACAGTGTGTATAACGTAAATAATGACCATGTTGACCCTCGGCTCGACCATACAGTGGCGATGGAAGGCAAGCCATTTAAGTACGACCCTAACCTTATTCATGGTGGCGACAGCTGGGCACGGGCACCAGGTATCTATGGCAATTACACTGGAATGAAAGACTTAGAACACCCTGAGTGTGACTGCCGGGGTGAGAACGGTCCTTTTCCGATATTCTCTCTCAATACCGTATTAGTACGCTATGCCGATGTATTGTTGTGGAAAGCAGAAGCGCTGATAGAGCTTGACCGCTGGGAAGAAGCAACCCCGATTATCAATCGTCTTAGAGAGCGGGCCGCAGCCAGCACGGCGAGATTAAACGATGCGAGCTTATACCGTATTGGCACTTACGACACATTTTCCAGCAAAGCAGAAGCAAGGCAGGCACTGCGCTGGGAAAGGCGCGTTGAGTTAGGGCTAGAAGGTCATCGATTTTTCGATTTGGTTCGCTGGGGCGTAGCTAAAGAGACCATTGATGAATACCTCACTACCGAGCGCGGCAGAAAGCCCTACTTGGAAGACGCTGCATTTACAAAAAATAAGCATGAATACCTCCCAATCCCTAATCAGCAGATTAATTTGAGTGGCGGAATTTATATACAGAATCCGGGCTATTAAGCCCGGTATTCCTAAAGTGGTTAAGAGGTAAAAATATACATCATGAACAAAATAGTTTACTGGTCACTCACTGTTGCAATAGCCGGATTTTTATTTGGCTTCGACACCGCAGTGATATCTGGAGCAGACCAATCCATTCAAGCACTTTGGGACACTACGCCCCTTTTCCATGGGTTGTTCGTCATGTCTTCTGCACTGTGGGGAACGGTGATTGGCGCGTTAATGGGGAACTGGCCCTGCGATAGGCTTGGGCGCAAAAAGACGTTAGTCCTTATTGGCATCCTCTATTTACTCTCTGCTATAGGTTCAGCACTCGCTCAGGATCCGTATACCTTTGCCATTCTTCGGTTTATCGGAGGCTTAGGAGTAGGGGTATCTTCAATCGCTGTACCCGCTTACATTTCTGAAATTGCACCAGCCAAAATCAGGGGGCGGCTAGTCGCAACCTACCAATTTCAAATAGTATTTGGGATCCTCATCGCTTTTCTTTCAAATTATTTGCTCTCGGGCGTTATTGTTGATGACTGGCGAGTGATGCTAGGAGTTGAAGCCGTGCCAGCATTGATCTACTTCCTAATGGTACTGAAAGCACCGGAGAGTCCTCGCTGGTTGTTGCTGCATCGCGATGACGAAGCCCGTGCTCGAGAGGTCTTTTTATCGCTACAGAGTGAAGGTGTCGAACAAACTATCAGCGCGATAAAAGCTGATAAGGCAGGGCGTAAAAGAGAGTCTTTATTTAAACCTGAGTTTCGACTTCCGGTGATGCTTGCCTTTTTACTTGCTGCATTTAACCAACTATCAGGTATTAACTTTATCATCTATTACGCACCACGCGTGTTTGATATGGCGGGTTTAGATGGCAGCACCGCATTGCTTTCCACAGCGGGTGTCGGATTAGTCAATCTTGTATTTACGATGGTTGGATTAAGCCTGATAGATAGGCTTGGGCGAAAATCATTAATGTACATTGGCTCTATCGGTTACATCCTGTCTTTAGCAACCGTTTCATGGGCTTTCAATAGCCAGGTTAGCGGCACCATTGTGGTTGGCGCAGTGTTCGTATTCATCGCGTCTCATGCGGTTGGGCAGGGCGCCGTTATCTGGGTTTTTATTGCAGAAATTTTCCCCAATTCCGTGCGCTCTAAAGGACAGTCATTGGGAAGCGGTACACATTGGGTTTTTGCTGCGCTGATCGCGCTTTTAATGCCTCAGGTATTAGCCGCCTTTTCTGCCAGCCAGGTCTTCGCGTTCTTCACATTTGCTATGTTCTTACAGCTTATTTTTGTTCGATTCATGATGCCAGAAACGAAAGGGAAAACGCTTGAGGATGTGTCTGCAGCGTTATCAAAATAGAGGCATTTTAAATATGAAAACACTATTAGGTCTTATTATTTCTTCAGCTCTTGTTGGATGTTCCATGAATCAAATTAGTCCACTTCCCGAGGACTCGACTCTTATGGTCGAGGCCGCTCGCAACGAAGCTTTTCGTCCCCAGATCCATTTCTCACCGAAAGAAAAGTGGATGAATGATCCCAACGGTATGTTTTATCTCGATGGCGAGTATCATCTATTCTTTCAGCATAATCCCGATGCCTCCATCTGGGGTCCTATGCATTGGGGGCACGCTGTGAGTAAGGACCTCATGCATTGGGAGGAGTTACCAATAGCGCTTTACCCTGATGAGCTTGGCACCATTTTCTCTGGAAGTGCAGTCGTCGATGTCGAGAACACCAGTGGCTTGGGAAGCAAAGCTAATCCCCCTATTGTAGCGTTGTATACCTATCACAATGCGTCAATGGAGAAACAGGGAAGAATTGACTTTCAAACCCAAGCGCTTGCTTACAGTTTAGATAAGGGGAGAACATGGGAAAAGTATTCTAATAACCCTGTTATTGACAACCCGGGCATAAAAGATTTTCGCGACCCGAAGGTCATGTGGCATGAACCGTCAGGAAAGTGGGTGATGGTGCTAGCACAAAAAGATCATATTGGTTTTTACAGTTCAGATAACCTGATTGACTGGTCGTTAGAAAGCACATTTGGTGAAGATATAGGCAGCCATGGCGGTGTGTGGGAGTGCCCGGAACTGCTGCTATTGCCTGTCGAAGGAACTGATGAATCTAGATATGTATTGTTGGTAAGTATATCGCCAGGCGGCCCAAATGGAGGCTCGGCAACCCAATACTTTGTTGGTGATTTTGACGGCAAAAAATTCGTATTAGATGCTAAGTGGCAAAGCGAGCTCTCACCTACTGTGGCTAATTTTCCAAAAGGCACGGTTTTCGATAATTTTGAAGATGGAGCTGACAAGTGGACGCAAGAAGGGAATGCCTTTGCTGATGCACCCACTATGGGGGGACATGCCAACCAGCCGCCCCCCTCTGGTTACTCTGGTGATTATCTTGTAAACAGTTTTGCAGATGAAGATCGTGCGCAAGGAACACTGACGTCGGAAACGTTCACCATCTTTGAACCTTATATCAACTTTAAAATTGGTGGCGGCCATCATCCAGACCGGGTTGGCGTTCAACTCGTGGTGGAAGGCAATATAGTAAAATCTGAAACAGGCCTTAACCGAGAAATGCTCCATTATGCGAGCTGGGATGTTAGTCAGTGGCAAGGTAAATCTGCATTTTTGAGAATTATCGATAACGAGTCCGAAAGCTGGGGACACACTTACATTGACGATATTGTGTTTGCGAGCGAGCCTGCAACAAATCGAATAGAGCCCGCTATTTGGCTGGATCACGGTACAGACAATTATGCAGGGGTAACTTTTTTTAAATCGCCAGAAAGCGATGAAGCACGTCATATCTTCATGGGCTGGATGAGCAATTGGTTATACGCTAATGATGTACCAACGGAAATGTGGCGTAGTGCGATGACATTGCCTCGCACGCTGCATCTCGTTAAAACTAGCAAAGGACTTCGTGTCCGTAGTCAGTTGGTAGACGAAGTGGATAAATTGGTTGAAGCTTCTACTGAGTCGTCACTGCTGGTGGCAGGAAAAGCAATGAGCCTCTCTTCTCTAGATAACACTGGCAGGGAATCGGCGCTTCGCTATTCTTTTGAAGTTCAGGGAAATTCGCCTTCACCCCTTTTGATTCGACTTGAAAACCAAAGCGGTGAATTTGTTGATATTGAAATAGATCATCAACAATCGAAGGTGTTACTAAACCGAAGTAATTCTGGAGAAACATCATTTAGTGAGCATTTTGGAAAAGTGCAGAAGGCAGAGTTAGCAACAACAAGCGACTCCTACAACGTTACAATAATTGTCGACCGGTCATCATTGGAACTATTCATTAACGATGGCACTACCACAATGACAGCACTGGTATTTCCTAAGTCTGTTTACGAAACGCTGCGAGTAGGACCTGATAGTCAATCATTGCATCAAGTATCTATTGAGCGCTTAGGCTCTGTGTGGTCTTCTAATTAGGTAAAACGCCTAGGGAATTATTATGAAGTGGCAGTCAAACTCAGCATACTGGTCATCCGCGTTAACGTTTTTTGCGTTTTTCCTGACCTGGTCGTTTTGCTATTCGCTCTTTCCGTTATGGCTAAACCAAACCCTTGGGTTAACCGGAAGGGAGACGGGCGTCGTCTTTGCGATCAATGCAATGGCTGCCTTATTCATAATGCCAGTTTATGGTGTGCTGCAGGACAAGTTGGGAACCGGCAAGCAGCTATTGTTTATGTTAGGTATCCTCATGGCTGGTGTGGGTCCTTTCTTTATCTTTGTCTATCAGCCGTTGCTCGCGTCTTTCTTTTATCTTGGTGCTGTAGTGGGCGCTGTGTATAGTGCGTTATCGTTTGGTGCCGCGGTTGGAACGCTTGAAGCGTTTATTGAAAGGCTTGGTCGGCAACATAATGTTGAGTTTGGTAAAGCCCGATTATGGGGGTCGCTAGGCTGGGCAAGCGCGACGTTCATTGCTGGAGGTCTTTTTAATGTTGACCCCAGGCTGAATTTTGCGCTAGCAAGCATCAGTGGACTGGCGTTTGTCATCTGTCTATTCTGGTTGCCTAAATCTGCGAGCACGGCGTCGTCTTCAAACAGTAACGTCAATTTAAGAGACGTATGGGCGCTCTTTGGGCAGAAGAAGTTTTGGCGCTTGAGTGTGTATGTGATGGGCGTATCCTGCCTGTATCAAATATACGATCAGCAATTCCCTATTTATTTTGCATCGTTATTTGCCTCGCCAGAGGAAGGAAACAGGTTCTACGGTTTTTTGAACTCACTCCAAGTATTCGTTGAAGCAGGGATGATGTTTGTTGCTCCTTATATTGTCAATCGAATAGGTCCAAAACAGGGTTTGCTGTTAAGTGGGGCCATCATGGCCATTCGAATGTTGGCTTCTGGTCTGGTTGCAGACCCTGTGTCCATTTCACTGGTAAAATTGCTACATGCATTAGAGCTTCCGATCTTATTAGTCGCGATTTTCAAGTACATTGTAGCGAATTTTGACGCAAGGTTATCGGCGACGATTTACCTCGGTAGCTTTCACGTATTCACTCAGGTAGTGACAACCCTTCTCTCATCGCCAGTTGGGGAGCTATACGACACACTGGGATTCGCAGATGCTTACTTGCTCCTTGGCAGTGCGGTCACGATTAACCTTGTCGTTTCTTTTTGGCTTCTGGAAAATGCTAAGCCTGAAACGTTAGTAACGGTTAAAACGACTGACGGCTGACAAGAGAAAAACGCGCGGTTTCGCGCGTCTTGTCTGTTCTTTCTGTAAGCAGGTAATTAAATGCCCACTTACCCATTTCGTAATGAGGAAGTGCCATGGTTGTTAGCCCTGGTTGTAAAAGAGAAGGGATGATATCCCAGTCATCGAAGCTGCCTATTCCAATGTCTTTACCAACCTGAAGGCCAAGAGATTGAACCACAAAGTAGACTTCCACGGCCATTGGGTCCTGACCACAGAGAATTGCGTCAGGTTTAAAATCTTTAATTAATTCCGCTGCGCGCTGACGGGTAATAGAGCGTTCTTCACCCTCGTTACCAATAATAACGGATTCGATTACAAGATTGTCTGAGCTTTGTTTGGCGTCAGCAAACGCCTGCTCAACCCCTTTTTTACGAAGCTTGGCAGCAATAATATTTTCGTTTAGGTTCAAAAAAGCAATACGCTTGTAGCCTTTGCTCAGCATGTTCGCTGTAATTTCCCGCGCGGCTTCTTGTTCGTCGGGTACAATAGAGGGAAATTTACCATCGCTGTCGTAGCAATTAGCTAGCACGGTGGGAACTTCTGAAAACTGAGACGGTAGCCGAACTTCTCGATGGTACATCGCCGCATAAATAATGCCTTCTGCTCGGTGCTCAAAAAGATGGTTTACGGCCCCTTCAACACTGTACTTATTCACGTTTACGTTGAGTACCATCAGCTCTTTATTGTGCTGCCAGGCAAGATCCTGTGCCCCCCTAATAAGATCAAAAGTGTAAGGTACTCTTAGTAGCTCATCTGCAATAAAGCCTACAACGCCAGATTTCTTACGACGGGTCATTTGTGCTGCGCGATTGGGACGATATCCGAGTTCTTCGATTGCCTTAAGCACCTTCTCCCTATTCTTGGGTTTAACTGTAGGGTCGTTATTCACTACCCTAGAAACAGTTTTGAATGCGACGCCTGCATGTGCAGCTACGTCTTTAATCGTCACCATAGCAGATTATTCCCAAAAAATTTGTCATCAATATCAATGTGCTAACGCTTATCACTTTTATCACACTTTTGAATAAACTGGTAATAGCCGAGACGATTTTTATCAACCTCATAAAAATGTAAAAAAAATGTTGAGTTAATGTGCAGCTGACATTAATATCGTAAAGACAACGTTGTTTATTTGTATGGAAACCCAAAAAGAATGTCAAAGAACAGCCGTACGAATTTGACATAACCAATTAAAAGTAAACGGACATAGCCTTACAGGGGGCTATGGAGGAAAACCATGAAAATATTAAAACCCACTAACAGAGGGTGGAAATTATCAGGACTCATTTTAGTGGTAAGTGCATCTCTTTCAGCATGCTCCGATAGTGATACTGATAAAAATGAGGTTGAGGCAGAGCTAATTATTTTACAGGAAGGGCAGAGCCCCTCTGATGTCATTGGCGGTGGGAATCCTCCCGAAGAGCAAGAGCCTGATGAAGATATCGTTATCACAGACAACCCAGAGACTTCCGGTCAACCTCTTTTTAACAACCCCGAAAATAGTCAACAGGTGCTCTCGGGCTTTGAATTCTGTTGTGGCCAGTATAATACATACGCTGAACACGGATTTGAAACCGTGACCGGCGACTTCGACAAATTAGACGGAGGCTGGTGGGGAGCCGATGTCGCAGGCGTGATCGGAGAACGGGTTTTCTCAAGCTTTGGCGATGGATTCGATAGTAGTGACGAGGCACTGGGTTGGATAGGATTTAGTGCAGTCGGCACGATGGATAGTCCATCCTTTGAAATATCCGAACGATTTATAAACTTTCTTGTTGGTGGTGGCGCAAATGGTGTGTCTGAATCTAACACCACGGCGGTAGCGCTGGTTGTTGATGACGAAATAGTGTTACAGGCTAGCGGTGACGATACAGCTATGAGTATGAGATGGGTCAGCTGGGATGTGACCGATTATCTTGGTATGACCGCGAAAATTCGTTTTATCGATCACCACCCAGATGATAAATCTGACACTGCTTTACCTTATTTATTGGCTGATGAGTTTCGTATCTCAGATGAAGCGGCCGCCCTTCCAGAAGCAAGCAGTCAGTTGTTAACGTCGGTAAATATTTCTGTCGAACCAGAGGTGGAGGGAGTCTCTGCATTTAGACGTGTTTCAGATCCTGGCCAGAATATCGCTGGGTTCGAGTTCTGCTGTGGTCAATTTAACACCTACGCAAATCACGATTTCTTGGCTACGGGCGACATGGACAAGCTTGATGGTGGCTGGTGGGCTGCTGATATTGTCAACCATCAGGGCGAGCGAATCTTTTCCAGCCGCGGAGATGGTTTTTCAGCAGACGGCACCGGACTTGGCTGGATTGGCGATGAAGCTACCGGCACGTTAAGCACGCCTCCTTTTGAAATCAGCCATAAATTTTTAAACTTTTTAGTAGGTGGCGGTACCAACGACTTTCGCACTGATAACGCAACGGCAGTGGTGTTACGAGTTAATGGCAAAATCGTGCGTCAGGGCGTAGGAAATGGACTAGAGTCGCAGCTTGACTGGTACACGTGGGATGTGAGTGCACTGCAAGGGCAGACCGCTGTACTGGAGATTATTGACCAGCACGAAGGAGAAGATGATGGAAGTCTCGCCTTCATCATGCTCGATGAGGTCAGGCTTGCCGATTTTGCGGCAGTAGAGCCAAACAAACTCGATTTGGTGAGTATGCCAGAAGGTCATGATGTGTCTTTACCTTTGGTAATGGCCGACCCAAATCCGTATTTCCGTGATGGTGAATTCTACATTTATTATTTAATAGACACCGCATTTCATGATTGGTATCTCACTAAAACGAGCGACCTTCAGCAGGCTAGCTTTCCCCAGCGGGTGCTTGAAGCTACTGGAGATACCAATACGCAAGACCAGTGGACGGGCTCAGGCAGTGTTGTAGAAGATGCAGAGGGTCAGACGCATATTTTCTTTACGGGCCATAATGCTGACTTCAATCCAGTGGAAGCAACAATGCATGCCGTGGCGACAGACAACACGCTTACAAACTTTACTAAAATCCCAGAGGATACCTTTACGGGAAGTAATGGATATAGCGATTTTGACTTCCGTGACCCCAAAGTATTCTGGAATGAGGAAACCAATAACTACTGGATGCTTATTACCACGCGCTTTGAAGGGCAAGCGGCAATTGGCTTGTATACTTCTGACAATCTTGTAACTTGGGCAGCGCAAGCCCCCCTGTTTATGATGAATACGCCACTTAACCTTGAAGTGCCGGATTGGATTGATTTTGGCGACAATCAGTTCATGGTGTTTTCAGATCAGAATGACGGCGAAAGGGATATCAAGTATTTGCATCAGACGAGTGCTGGGTGGGAGCTGGCAAACTATGCGTCGCTTGATGGCAAGTTTTATTATGCTGGCCGCACAGCATCTTCAGAAGAAGCGACGCTTATGTTCGGCTGGATACCTCATAAAATTACCAGAACTAATGCCGATGTGGGAACGTTTGGCGGCGACTTGGCGATTCATCAATTACATCAAACCTCTTCTGGTGAGTTAGGTGTGATGATTCCGCACTCTTACAAAACGGAGTTTGCACAGCCTATCTCTACCGATATACAGCAACAGGAGGGCTCGGTATCAGGTGTTGCTCCGATTTCATTGATGTCATCCTCTGCTTTTACGTTGGACACATTGGGCGAAAAAAATCGCCTGTCGATGACGGTAAGAAGTGAAGCATCAGGCGGTAGATTTGGACTTTACTTCCCCTCTCAAGGAGAAGGTGAGCAGGTGGCCAGACTTGAATTTGACACCAACAGCAATAAAGCATCATTTTATTTTGGTGACACACCTCCAACGGGTGGTGCGAGCGTAACTCCTACTCCAGCCATTGAAGGTGAGTCGCTTTTCGTCAGAGCAGAGGATCCTGAACAAAATATAGCGGGGTTTGAATTTTGCTGCGGACAGCACGGGACATTGTCTGGGCATGAATTCACAAACGTCACTGGCGATTTCGTGAAGCTGGATGGCGGCTGGTGGGGCGGTGATGTCGCTAACAACGTGGGTGAAAGGGTATTTTCAAGCTTTGGTGACGGTTTTGAGGAAGACGGAACTGCCCTTGGCTGGATTGGCTTTGGGGCAACCGGAAGCGCAGACTCCCCGTCTTTTGAAATTACCAAACCCTACATAAACTTCTTAATTGGCGGTGGTTCCAACCCGTTTGACAGCGCTAATGCAACCGCCGTTGTCTTGTTGGTAAACGGAGAAGTAGTGCGTAGCCAGTCAGGTGTTGATGCTGAAAAAACGGCGGATGATAAGTTTCGAATGGAATGGGCAACCTGGGATGTCAGTGATCTTATAGGACAGACCGCCGTTATCAGATTGATAGATCAACATTCAGATGACGGTACAGATACAGCGCTACCTTATCTTTTGGCCGACCAGTTTAGAGCTGCTGATTTACCTGCGGTCAGTGACGGTGAAGAAGTAAGTTCCGGAAGTCTAGATGCGCAAGTCGCAGTACCTATGGACCTTACCTCTAACGTTAAACTTGATGTGTGGTTAGACCCAGAAGCAGGGCTTGGAACGGTTTACATCAACGATTTCAGGGCGCTCAGCTTCAGACTATACGACCTTGGTCAAAGGCCGATAGGGGTTTATACACGAGAGCACAATATTTCAATAGTTGATCTTCAGAGATTCACAAAGAATCCGTAAATATAAGCCATGAGCAGATCACAGAGATGTGGTCTGCTACATTGATGAGGAGCTCATCTTAACTTTGTATCTGACAAAAGTTCTATAAGCCTGCTCGTAATATCCAAGCCAGTATCGTTTTCTACTTTCAAAAAATAAGGGCTGGGGTTGGCTTCTAAAAAAAAGTACTTTCCTTTCGCACTTTTGCGCCAGTCTATCGCGCACCAGTGCATACCTAATGCTTTGCATATTTTGACAGCTAACTGCTGAATGTCGTTGGGGATTATGGTCACCGATACACTGGCATTATCGTCGTTCCTGTAATCTAATTCACTAGAGTCAATTTGTACGCTGAGCACGTCATTGCCCAGCACATAGCTTCGTATATTTACGCCGGCAATGTATTTTTGAAAGGTAACAGGGCGTTCACTGAGTAAGGTGTTAAGTAAGGGCCGCATATTGGGTTGTTTATTCACGAATTGTGCAGTTCTTCCGCCGCGCACAGGCTTATAGATAACCTCGCGCATATTATTGCAAAACTGCGTGGCGACTTCAGGCGCATTGCCTACAAAGGTGTAGGGAATATGTGCACCTAGTTTGCCAGCAATACGCGATTGATAAGGTTTGCACTGGTGGCTTCGGACAGCGTCGATAGGGTTGACCCACTTAATGTCAGCATAACTGAACCAGCAAAGCAAAGTGCTGGCGCGCTCCTGCTCGGTCCAGCCGTAATGCTCAGCCGCGCGAGCGCGTTTATCTTGTACTTTGCCATCTAAAGTTGCATCTTTGACCCCCTTGTCTGGTAACTCGCCCGGCAGGTATTCATGCCAGTAGGCAGCCTTGGTATTTGAAAAGGTCACTCTAGGCTGGTCACATAGCGACGATGAACTGAAATGAATTAATCCGTCATCAAAATCGGGGTCGTAACTGATGGTCCAGGTCGTGCCAAAATAACGTGTATTGGCAATATAAAAAGGTATATCACGTTGACGTAAGGCCTGTGCGATATGCTGAATTTGGGGGTCTTGTTCACTTCCTAATAATGCGACGTGCATCCGTGCTCCTTGCTCGAGGAAAACTTTAAATTACGGGTAATAAAAACAACACATGCATGCACATACCGCTGAAGGCATACATATGTTGTTAAAGCATGCTAAGTGGGATTAAGACAATATATCCGGAAGTTCGCCGCCGCCCTCTCCAATAGCCAATGTGATATATACAGGCTCTTTAGGTTCGGGAACGATCGCTGGTGGGTTTTCAATCAATCGTGCCCGCAAGCCTCCGGATACCTCAAAAAGTTGGGCTTCTGCAAGTTGCACAGGGTGACCGGCTGTAGGTTGTTTATGACTTAGTTGATGTTGATGGTTTTTCATAGTGTACGCTCCTTGTAGTGGCGTGTTGAGTAACAAGACAATGTCACTTAAAGTGACGTTGCCTCTTGGTAAAGCGTTCTAAAGCACCCTGCAATGAGCGCAGAACGATTTGATATATTGAGCTTTTTATAAATATTGGCGCAGTGAAACTTTACTGTCCTTTCACTGATGAATAACTCTGAGGCGATGACTTTGTTAGAGCAGCCTTCCATAATTTTGTGTGCAACTTGTAACTCCCGTTTAGATAAGCAATCAATTGGGATCACGCTGCCATAGGCGGTAATACCACTTGCATCTATCTGCAAACGTTCAGCGGCTGTCATCAACACCGCAGGTTCTCTTATTTCATGGTCTTTCATTAGATTTCTCCGTGTTTACCTGATATTGCGCTCCAGATACTTCTGCGGGAGAGCAGGGATATAAGATGCCGTCTGCCAGACGATAAACTTTGTCTGCCATGGCGATAGACTGTGGACGATGAGCCACAATGATTCGTGTCATATTTAAAGATTTGAGGTGATGATTGATTTGCGCTTCGTTAGCCATGTCCAAATGGCTACTAGCTTCATCTAAAAACAGTATGTCAGGGTTCTGATAAAGGGCTCTGGCAAGAAGCAGTCGCTGCTTTTGGCCGCCGCTTAAACTGCTACCCATATCGCCCACGAGTGAGTGATATTGCATGGGCATTTTCATAATTTCTTCGTGTATGCAGGCAAGGTGTGCAGCATGAACCATTTTCTTAAAGTCAGCCGCTTGCTCAAAACAGCAGATGTTTTGTGCAATTGTACCGCTTAAGCAAGTGTCTTCTTGTAACACCGAAGCGATGACTGGGCGTTTGACGTTAGCAAAATTCACGCTACCTTCTGATAAAGGATACAGCCCCATTAAACACTTTAAGAGCGTACTTTTTCCGCAGCCGCTATCGCCAATAATGGCAACGATGTCGCCACATTCGACTAAAAGGTTGATATGCCTGAATACCCATTCATTCGACGCGCTATAGCGATACCCTAACGAGTTGGCATTAAGCGCTATGGTGTTAGATGGTGTGCTTGATGAGAGCGCATGGGTATAACTAAACGAACTAATAGTATTTGCCGCCAGAGTATTTGGCTTTGCCTGAGCAGGTGTTAACAAGATATCGCTGAGACGAGTAAAGTGAACGCCGAGCATATTTAGCTCAATCACTTTATTGACTACGCCGTCCAGCGCATTCACGAAGCGGGTTTTATAAGCTATAAACGCGAGCAACATCCCGATTGAAAGCGTATTTTCCATTACCAGGCTTGCACCAACATACACAACCACTAGGTTCTCAGCGCCAAATAAAAGCTGATTTGAGAGTGTGCTGCCGATATTAATTTTGCCAAGGGTAATATCTTTATTTAACGTTGCTACTAGCTTGTTCTGCCAGTGTCCGTGGCGCTGCACTTCTTGTCCGTAGACCCGAATAGGCAGTATAGCCCTAACGCTTTCCATAAAATGACTTTGCTCTGATGCGGCCAGCGCAATACGTTCCGTGGTAAGTCGCTTAATTAGCGGCATTAGCCCTAGCCGAATACATAAATACACCAACATAATAGCGACGACGACAAGGGTAAGTTTTATCGAGTACAGCATCATTACGGCTAACGTGACCAGGGCCATGAGCCCATCTAGCAATGCGGTAACTACGCCAGTCGTTAAGAATTCTCTGATATTTGCTAGCGAGCCAAAACGTGAGACTACATCACCGATATGGCGCTTATCGAAATAATCTAGGGGAAGTGAAAGTAAGTGCTTAAATACCGACGCCGACATTTGAAGCTGAAGGCGAGAAGACACCGATAAAATAACCAGTTTTCGAACGCCGCTTGTAAAAGTTTCAATAATTAGAAGAAGAGCAAACCCAATAGCAAGGGCCTTTAACAGCGCTTCGTTGTTGTAAATCAGTACATCATCGACCACCGTTTGCATGTAATAAGGCGCGGCTAATGCAAATAGCTGCAACACAATGGATAGGGCGAATAAGGTGATCAGATTGCGCTTGAACCCTGTGGTGCGCGTAAAAAATTGAGAAAGCCCTAGGCGCGGCGAAGACGTTTTAGGTGAAAACGTGTCTGTAGGTGATACTTCAAGCGCAATACCTGTTATGCATTTGGATGCGTCATCAAATGTGAGCTTCCTCTCTCCGAGTGCTGGGTCATGAATAGTAATCACGTCACCTTTTACTTTGGTGAGTACAACGAAGTGATTCATATTCCAATGCAATATGGCGGGACAGGCTAGCTGCGCTAGGTGTTCCATTTCAATTTTAATGGCTCGGCTTTGAAACCCTAAGTCGCTTGCAACTCCCATAACATCCTTTAACGTACTGCCTCTAAGTGACACAGACATGGTGTGTCGCAGTGCGTTGAGATCTCGCTTATCGCCGTAATATTGAGTAATCATGGCCATACAAGCTAGTCCACACTCAGCCGCCTCGCTCTGCAAAATAACGGGAACGCGTCGCTTTGTGTGAAGCGAGGTTGAGACGAGATTCATGATAACGCTAGTCATCCTTAAAGCTTCCCTTTAATGCTATAAATCGGTTCCATCAACCACTCCATCAAGGTGCGTTGACTGAGATGCACATCAGCAGAGAAGGTCATACCGGCTTTAAGCGAAATGTTGTTACCGTAAGCCAATATTTCGTTAGCGCTTATCTTCGCAGTGACCAGATACGCAGGTTCGTTTATTGATATCGGTACATCGATAAGTTCGCCTGGCAGGATCAGGGAGGGCGAGATATTAGTAATTTCTCCCGTCTGCACGCCAAACTTTTGATAGGGAAATGCATCGTAGCGAATGTGTAGGGCCTGGCCTTCACGCAAAAAGCCCGCTGAACGCACCGGTACCGCGATACGCGCCTGGATATCGGAGTTGACAGGAAGTAAAGTCAGCAAAGGGCGCGCGTTGTCAACGGTGTAACCTTTCTTTGCACGCAGGCCAGACACTTGCCCGCTGCGAGGCGCATAAATGGTTTCCTCAGCACTGCTCTTATGACTTACAATCTGCTGCTGAAGATCGCTCAGCGCGTTTTCCAAATTCGCCATCTCATTGGCCTGGCGCTTAGGTAGCGTTGCGATTTCATGCTGTAGCTTTGTAATGTTGGTCTGTTCTATACGTTTGTCTTTTTTAGCCAGCGTCATCTGTTGTTCTGCTGTCAAGCGCTGAAGCGTTTGGTTTTCAAAATCGGCACGGCTGATATGCCCTTTATTTAAGAGAGACTGTGCTGTTTCCCATTGATGAAACGCCATGTTCCAATGGGCCTCAGAAAGTGCAACGATAGCGTCTAAGTCATCTAATGTGCGCTTTGCCTGAGCTAACTGGTCGCTCAAAGTTTTAGCTTGAGCAAGATGAAGTGCCTGCAGGCGAGAAATATTTTCTAACGTTCGCTCATGTTTAGCTTCAAGTTCTCTAAGCAGTTGGATGCTCACGGGATTACCTGATGCATCACTATTACTGTAATCAATCGTGATTAACGGTGTGCCTGCCTCTACCTGATCACCATCTTGAACTAGCACATCAATCACTTTGCCACGACGAGTATCAGAATAGAGCTTAAATACACCGTGGCTAGGCTCCAGCCATCCATTAACCGAGGCCTTTCGGGCATAACTACCCATGTTCAGGTAAAAGATCACCGCAACTATCCAGACAATGAGTAGAAGGGCAATAGCCGAAAAGACAGGTTTAGGTGTCATTAAAAAATTACCGTCGAGTGTGTTTGCTTGTTCATCCACGGCTTCCTTTCTAAATAGTCCTGTTCTCATCGTCTATCCTTGTACTGAGGGTCTGGTTGATTGTTGCTGATGGTTAATACGTTCTTTTTGTGTCCCGCATAGAAAGGTATCTGGCTGCCGCTTCCTTACCGGCTATTCATCCGTGGCATCGCAATCCGTGATGCCTCCTTTGTTGTGCTACCAGATACCTAGTGGTCATCGTTACTGCGGTGACGGTGTTCACTTTAGATGGGCGGCTAAGTTAATGAATTTTATGAGAGGTCTATATTTTTAGAGCGCAAGGTTTATAAAGGTTTGGCCTATTTTTAAATGTGTTTGGCTCGATTTTAAAGGTTGATATGACGCAAAGAATTAGCAAACGAATAAAAAGAAGTCATAGATCTGTATAAAGAATGTGCTATAAAAAACAATGGAATATGAAAATAACACGGTAAGAATAAATAGAAGGAAGTCTCATGTTTGTGCCAAGCATACTTTTGAAACAACTTTACACACGCGCAAGTCTGACCAAGACGGATAAAGGCCTCTCTTTTTCTCTAAAAAACAGATTAAAAGACGCAACCATCAAAGAGGTAAAATGGATATCCCTTGATGGCGAAAAAATTCCCGAAGAAAAAATTTCGCTTCAACTTACCCCTGATTCTTGCATTTCAGTAGACGCATTGAACAAATCAGGCGGAGAACCCTTTGATTTGCGTCAAACTATAACCGTGCATTTAGACATCGACGAAGCACCTTGTCCGGAAAAGCGAAAGCTAGGCATTTGTTTTTCTGCATCCCCATTCGGAAAGCTCAAATTTGAGGTGGAAGATAATATAACGGCACCAGGACAACGCAGTGCGTTTATTCCTCGAGACGACATGGATGACTACGGTGAGAGCATTATAAAAACACGCCAAGAGTATTTCGAAAGTGCGACGGGAAAGAAAATTGACCATGTAGGTCAGTATTCCATCGACCCACAGGCACTCAAAGGAAATATTGAGCACTTTATCGGCGTTGCTCAAGTTCCTATTGGTATTGCAGGGCCTTTAAAAATAAACGGCGAACATGCGCAAGGAGAGTTTGTCGTGCCGCTGGCAACTACCGAGGGTACATTGGTAGCATCGTATAATCGCGGTATGAAATTGCTCAATATGAGCGGCGGCGTAACGGCTACGGTAGTAGATGATGCTATGCAGCGAGCGCCAGTATTCATTTTTGAAAATGCCCGAGGTGCTAGAGACTTTGTTAAGTGGATAAAAAAGAATTTCGAGAAGATAAAGGAAGAAGCTGAAGCAACATCAAGTATTGCAAATCTTACCTATATCGATCACTTCCTTTCTAATAAGTTCGCCTTTTTGCGCTTTAACTTTAAGACGGGTGATGCAGCGGGGCAGAACATGGTTGGCCGCGCTACTTTCGCTGCCTGCGGGTGGATCTTGGATCACTACGAAGGGATAGAGAACTTTTATCTTGAATCCAATTTCGCCACTGATAAGAAAGCATCACAGATCAACATCATGCGCACTCGCGGTAAGCGCGTTACCGCCGAAGCAACAATTAAGCGTGAACATTTGTTAGAGGTGATGCGTGTAGAGCCTAAACAGATTGACTACCACGGCCGAGTTGCTGGTGTAGGTTCATTCTTGTCTGGTGTGAATAATACCGGTCTTCATTCGCCGAACGGTATTACTGCTATGTTCATTGCCACAGGGCAGGACGTGGCAAACGTGTCTGAATCGTCGGCAGCAATAATGTATTCCGAGTTAACTGAAGACGGAGACTTGTACGTCTCTATCACAATACCTTCTCTTATAGTGGCCACCTATGGCGGCGGTACAGGTATCGGTACGCAGCGCGAGTGTTTAGAGCTTCTCGATTGTTACGGTCGTGACCGCGTGTATAAATTTGCGGAAATTGTGGCCTCGGTTGTGCTAGCTGGGGAGATATCGTTGGCATCAGCAATAAGCTCATCAGACTGGGTATCGTCTCACGAACAGTACGGGCGAAATAGATAGACGGTGAGTTAGGTTGTCCTTCATCGGCCAATAACGGTTAAAAGTATTGGCCGATGAATGCACCTCGGTTTCGTTTCGCTACGGCCTGCATAAAGGCGCTAAAGCGCTGTGCGTTACCGTTACTTCGGCTAAAGCCAACGCCGTGTATACGAATGACAGGCTGCCCGTTGTTACCTTTGTTAGCTTGGGTAATTTGACCAACGATTTGATCCAAGTTAGTCCTTTGATAATCGTCACCAAATACGTAAAGGCTTACCCGGCCCTTGGTGTTCTTATATAGCTTTATGGCCTTTAAAATACCCGCTTCGGGCTGACTCGCACCGCCTTTGAAGTTTTTCATTTGGTTCATCGCCGTATCGCGCATGGTTTTTCTATCATCTAACCATTGCCCAGCTTTACTTGAAAACATAAAGCTACCGTCTGCGGACATTATTTGAAACCCTTTCATTTTAGGGTGGTTCTTTAAAATGTCGTTCACTACTGTGATAACGCGATTCCACCCACTGCCGGAGGACATTGAGCCCGAATTATCGATAGCAAATATGACATATTCAGCGTCGGTGGGTATGCCTCCCACGTCATCATCAGGCGTATCGGTTGGGTTTGGTGTGTTTAGCATGGCAGTAGCTTGGCGAATCTCCTTACGTAAGGATGACGCCTTATCTCTTAGCTGGTCTATGGTTTGCTGCGCACGGGGAATAGACGAATCGAGATTATCTCTTTCTTCTGTAACTGAAGCGGTTTTGCTTTGCGCTGCTTTGAGTTCCTGCAGTTTGTCTGACAAGGCGCCTTTTAACGTTTCAACATCAATCTGGGCCTGTAGTACCTGATCAATCAGCACGCTCACGTTACTCGGGCCGCGCTCGGTATCCTCGGTACCGTTTTTCGCCAGCAGCACAAGCATGACTACCGCGCCAAAGGCACAAGAAATGATGTCAAGAAAGGCAATGTTGAATACCTCAACAGGGGCACGCTGAATTTTCCTCACGGTTTCATTCTCACTATGGCCACTCCGGTGCTGGTGATAAGAAAGTGCCGCTGGTTGCTCGGGTCCATTCCCAGTACATCGGAGATGCGAATGGATCGCCTTCTATCGGCAGCAAAATGACGTTGTAGTGCACGCCTTTTTTAGCCCGTTTAACGGTTTCAACAAAAAGGGTCTGACGGCAGTCAGAAGAGATTGATTTTTTACTGCTAATAAAATTCTTACAGCTTAATGGCAACCCATCACCCAGCGTAGGTAAACCGTCGGTGACGATGTACACGTCGGTAATATTGGGGTTGGCTTTAAACAAAATGGCTAAGCCTTCTTGAAGATTAGTTCCACCATTTGGCACGACGCCTCCGAGGTCTTTTACGATAGCGTTCATCGAACCGCTGACCTTAGCGCTGTTCACATTGCGAAGCCCCAAGGTAGTTGCTGTATCTGAAAATGCTACTACCGTCACCCGTGATTCTAAAGGCACGCGCGCCAACATCCACTGCGCAACTCGTTTAGTGCGTATCCATTTGGGAGTAGAGACTTTTTGTCCATCACTCAATGCTAATTTGCCTAGAATATCCAGAAGATTGTCGCCCATCATTGAGGCACTTTTGTCGATAAGTAAGCCGATTTCGGGGCCCTCTATCTTCATACCGGTAATATAGTTTTGTTCGCCCGTACCCTGCATTTGTATATTGGCCGACTTTTCAACTTCTTTAGACAGCGCTGCCAGCTGATTTTCAAGGTCAGCGACTACCGCCATTTCGGTAGACATGTCTTGCAATAGCTTCGACTGATCCTGGGTGCTGTCAGCCTGGGCTTGTTCAGCGTCATCTTGCTTTGCCGACTCCAGCGCAATCTTGTCATTAACTTCGTCGAGCGACTTTTTAAGTTTTTGCTGTTCCTGTTCAGCGGCAGCGAGCTCTTGCTCTAATTTCTCTTTTTCTTCCGTTGGCGTAGGCGTGAAAGCTTTGAAATCCACCAGAATAAAAATAAGAATAACCGCGCCAAGGCCACAGGCCATAACGTCTAAAAAGGCTAGATTAAATCCGTCTTCGGCTTTACGCACTTTAGGCATGGGTATAATCGCCTAATTAGTTGTGAAGGTGCGATAGCAAGTGATGTTCGCAAGACTCTTGTGTGCGAATAACCATTTTGTCTTGGCGGCCGTTTAAAAGATGCATTAGTAACATCAAGATAAGCGAGATAAAAAGCGCCACTAGCGTTGAATTAAAGGCAACGCCGAGAGAGGCGGTCATGCCTGCAATATCACCGTCTAGCGCGGCGTCTGCCTGGGCTAGGGCAGCACCTATACCTCGCACGGTGCCAACGAAGCCGATAGAAGGAATGGCCCAGATAATGTAGCGAATCACGTTGTTACCGCTTTCCAATTGCGCCGCTATATTTTCTACCGATGCATGGATAGCGTCCGCGGCATGCTGCACGTTTTGCGTATTTTTGAAGCGTCTAATACAGTTTATCCAAGTGCTGTAAGCTGGGGTGTCGCTGTATGATGAAGACGAAAGCTCATTCAATGCTTTATCTACGTCAAGGGGCGTGTCTTTGTTGTGTTCAGGAAGAAGATCACGTGAATAGATCTCTTCTTCATCAAGCAGCTTCCAAAGCTTGTAGACCATCAGAAAAATACAGAACAACATTAGTGATATACAAACTTGTTGTTCGACATCTTTAAGGATAACCCAGATAGATGAGAGGGAAGCCGTTCCCGCGGTCGCCATGACTTTCTCAGCTGCAGGGCGAATAACTCCCGCAAATAGAAAATGTACCAAGGCGAAAATAAACAAAAATACCCCGCCACTTACTAGAAAGCTGGGGTTCATTGACAACGTATTCTCTTTACTCATGGTCAGTCCTTGATACTTAAATATTAGTCGGGAAGTCTTGTGGCGAGTCTAGCGATACAAAGTAGGCGCTGGCCGTCCCCGCTATGCCTAAAAGCACAGCAATGATTAATAGTTTCTTTTTCATGTTAGTTCTCATATCTCGCTATGCGAAAGCCTATGTCGTCCGCCGGCGTATTTTCACCACTGCGTACACTAGCCCGAATATTCTTAAGTCTGCCTGTTAGATAAGACGCCCCTTTGACCACATGTTTCCCTTGTCCAACGGGGCCTAAGTAGTTGGTGTAGGAACCTGAATGGCTGGATGTTGCAACATCATAAGTATCGTGAACCCACTCGCGCACATTGCCGTCTAAATCGAAGAATCCGCCGCGCTCGGCCTTAAATGAGCCAACCGGTGCTTTATTTGCGAATCCGTCGTCGTAGTCTTTCAATATGAAAGTTTGTTTGCCGCTGAGTGATGCGTCGGCGAAGTTTCCTTGCTTATCACGTATACGATACTGATCACCCCATACGAAAGTTGTCGAAGATGCTCGTCGATTTAATTTGGCTACAAACTCCCATTCAGCTTCAGTAGGCAAGCGGTAACCCTTCGAAGAGGCATCAACTCCCGCTACTCGTTTATTTTTAATGATATAAAAAGGCGTTAGCCCTTCTTTTTCGCTCAGCCAGTTCGTAAAGGCCGCGGCTTCATCCCAAGAAACGTTGCTAATTGGTAGTGCGCTGCCGCCACCTTTTCCGGTAAAGGCGGCAAATTGAGCTTGGGTTATTTCATGCTTAGACACCCAGAACTTGCGAGAGAAAGATACCTCTCGTTGAACTTCATTGCGTTGACGATCTTTTTCGTTTGAAGGAGAGCCCATGGTGAAAGTTTTTGGCGTTACCAAGGCGAGTTGAATGCCTAACGTAGTGGCGAAAAGCGGTTTGCCTTCACGGCGCCTTGCTTCAAATTCAGTTAGCATATCAGCATGAACTGTTGCAGTGCGCTTTGCGCTGGGTGTTACTGTTTTAGTTACGCTGCGATAACCTTCGCGCTCAAAAGTAACAGTATGTGGTAGCGCTTGGAGGGTAATGTCCAGCGGTGTCTGGCCCTGTGGTGCGCCGTTGATTGAAACCTTTGCATCGAGTGAGGCAGTAATGTTTACCTGGCCCAGCTCCTTTGTAAGGGTAAAAGAGAGCGACTTGTTTTCACCGGGTGCTAATCTTATTTTCTCACTTTGCGAGACAAACCCTGTTTTTTCATATTTAACGGTATGAAGAGAGTTCGCATCTACGCGGGAGTTATTGTCCACTGGCTTATTGTTTACGGTAAGCACGCCGCCTGGTGGCGTAGTAAATACTGATAGCTGTGCCTGAAGCGGCTTGAGATTATAGTCTCTCGACGGTGAAAGCCGTTTATTAGTCACTTCAATCACGTCTTTCAACGGTTCTAGGCCCGGTTTTGTTACTTCTACCTCGTACTTGCCACCTTCTGTTTCGAGTGTAAGGGGTGTTGTGCCAACGTCCTTACCGTCTAAGGCTACTGATGCACCGGTAGGGGTAGAGTTGATAGTGATCGCACCCTTAATCGGAGATAAGGGAATGACTTTTTCTAATTGTTGTGCGATATCAGCCTCAAACTGAACTTCACCTATTTCAAAGTGCGGATGACTTGCGCTAACTGTATAGCTACCCTGAGCTAACTCGGTAGTGAAAGTCTGTGATACCGACATTTTTTCGTTATTTAAATACCACGTTACCTCATTGAGCGAGGGAGATGTGGATGCGGTAAGCTCTGCTGGTAGAGGCGAGAGCGTAACGTTAATTGTGCTTGGTGAGGTTTCGTTAATGATGACGCTTGCAGCTTGATATTTAGGTGCTGATAATTGTACTTCCGCGTGGCTGCCAAATACATACAGTTTGTCGCTGATGAACATGGCGGTACCATCTGATACCGAAAGTTCCGGCGCCACTGCGGCTCGCTCTGGAGAAACGACAAAAGCATACCCTTTTGTAAGAAACAGCCAGCTAAAGTAAACAACGAGTACGGCGATAAGGCCTATAAGTGATGCGATAGCAACGCCCTTTCGTCGTTTTTTTCCTTTAGCAATGGCGTCGTCAATACTGCTCACAATATAGGCCCTTATACTTTTTCAGTGCAAACAATATGCACTGATGGATTGTTGTCTGATGGTGATACCACAATTTCTTTAATTGTAGAGCGGTAACCTTCGCGGCTTCCTTCGACGCGGTACGTACCTGGTTTAAGTTGAATGGTTTTACGCTTTATCTCACCAACAACCCCAACGCCGAGTACCTTGATATAGGTGTCGTTATCAGAGGTGATAGTAACGGGGCGAGGTTGTTTAATTTTATCGACAATACCTTCTAGCTCCGTTATTTGTGTAAGGAGTTTGGCGCTTTTATTGGCGTAGTTGCGAGCCTGTTCGATATCTTGTTGGGCAAGGTTTCTGACATTGTTATCAGATAGGCGCTCAGGTCTTTGTTGATACGCCTCTAAACGCTTACTTGCATTTAAAATTCCATCAGCATCTTGTTTGGCTTGAAGTAGCGTTGGGCTGGCAGAAAAAGATGTAAGGCCCTTATTAGCCAACATCTGCACGGTTTTCCATTCATCAGCGTCTGCGAACAAGGTGACTTGGCTTTCAATTTTTTGCTGTTCGCTCCCCGCGATTAAAGACGCCAACTTTTTACTGATGATATCTAGCTCGCTGCTCGAAGACTTAAGGCTTTTAGCCTCATTAATACGTTGTGTTGCTGTGGTAAAATCTCGCGCTTCAATAGCCTTATTGGCGCTGGCGAGTAAAGTGTTGAAGCGGTTTTCGCGTATCTGGCGTTCAATAGCATCGAGCGCTTGCTTCGAATCTTCTCGAAAGGGGTCAAGGGCGACAATTTCCGCATATGCATCACGCTGTTTTTGAATATTATTTTCCACACGACCAACGCGTGCTTGTTCGTAAGCGTCTTGCACTTCGCTATATACATCAATTCGTTGCTGCAATATCTTAGCTTTTTCGAAATCTGGGTTGGTTGTAAGCGATACTCTGTTTAAGTTAAATGCCTCTGAAATATCATCTTTTTCGAAAGCAGAGAGCGCGCTTTCATAAGGCGCGGTATAGGCATTTTCGTATTCAGCGCTTAATGCTGAAACAGAGCCGTTAACCACTTCTAGCGCTGTTTCAACCTCGCTGAAGTTAGACGAGCTGTAGGCGTTAAATGCCTTGTTTAGTTCATCCTCAACGACATTTACTTTTTCTGAGAATTCTTTTGAATGTGTAACTCGCTGAACGAGCTCACTTACGCGCTGCTTGCTGTCGCTGAGCGCCATTTGAAGAGCTTTTCGTTCTTCTGGGCTCAGGGACGTTGATGAGGGGCTTTCAGAAGGTTGATGTACCGTTTCTGTCTTATCAACCGACAAATCAACATCCGTCGAAACACTTGGCATAAAAGATATAAGGACGACGCTTGCCATGCCAACAAAGAGTACTACTGCACAGCCAAGCAGTGCCTTTTTAATCAATGCTTTCTTCTTGGCTCTGCTTTGCTCTATTTGCTGTTCAACGCTCGGCATGCGTATTCCTTCGCTTTCTTATTTTATTGTGTAAATGAGTAGTGGTGGAACTCAACTTTGAAACAACGCAAGAAGATGACTACGCTTACAGCGCAGTCATCGGTGTTGCTTCCATATCATAAATATCTTTAAGGCGAGAGCGCAGCTGGTAATATTGCTCAGCTGCCGTGCCCTGTAGCTCAATACGTTGATTATCAATTTCAACAATCTGATCAGCAACCTGAATATCAAGGTTTTGACCCATCTCGTCGAACAAGTCACGTTGGGCGTGAAGCTCTTTATTGGTTTGAATTGCTTGGCTTAGTGAGCCTATAGCAGCAATACCCGCACCTGCAGCAGCCACTTGCCCAACAGTAGAACTGGAGTTCGAGCCTAGCAGTACCGAGGCTACAGCAAACAAACCAGCAGTAACCTGTTTGGTGGTGCGTTCTGCTTCAAGCTCTCTGATTTTCTTGGCTTCGGGCAGCGTTTCTTTCTGATATTTTCTATACGGCGCTTCTGTTGTTACCCAGAACGAATCGTACGTTTCTTGAAGACTATCAATAAACTGTTCATCTTTTGCTTGAATTGCGCGCACGCGGCGAAGCATTGGGTCGCTTTCAGAAGGCGCACTGACCAAGTCAATTTCGCCTTTGCGGTTCTGAGAAAGATACTGGCTGAACGATTCAGGGCTATACATTTGTGCGTAGCGCAGATCAGAGACCATTTGAACCTCTTGCTTGTAAGCCTCTGACTTCTTGATAAGCAAGTCGTAGACAAACTTGGCAATTTGTTCGAACACTGGGCCATTTGGGTTTTCACCACGAGACATCGCATCGCGATACCAGCCTTCGCTTACGCGATACTCAAACTCTTCCTCACCCCATACTGTGTTCTTAGCGTCCATGACTCTTACGCCAATCTCTACGGTTTCAGTATCTGAATAATTGATTTTTCCAAGTACGTATACATCGGCAAGAGCAGATGCATCAGGCGTTACATTGATGCTGCCAAAAGACTTGGTTTCGCCCAACGCTTCTTTAGTAGCAATGGCAAAACGGTTAGCCTCTAGCCTACGCACCTGTGGCCAGATGCCTTCTTCTTCTATTTCGTCGTAATCGATAGAGCCATCGCTGTCAGTTGGAAAACCTGGGTCGAATACCGGAATGGCAACATCCATATAAATTTCTGAGTTATAATTATAACTATTTCTCTGGGCGCCTAAAGGCTGACCAACCCCAGGCCCCACCATAGATGGACCAACACTAGAAACATTCGTTTGCGTGGAACCACAGCCGCCTAAAAGTATAAACGACGCTGTTGCGACCACTGTAAGCAGGGCCTTTGGTTTAAATGAAGACATTTCCTTTCCTTCCTCTGAGTTTATTAACAGCCGTATTGCTCTTTTAATGCTTGGAAGTGAGCTTTTTCGGTCTCATCTTTTGCTCCTTGCAAACCGGCAATTACGGCGTCACATACCGCTGAACTACCACCTTTTGCTTGTCCGCCAACGGACTGTTTTGAAGGACCAGAGCTTGAGGTAGTGGTTTGTGTATTCGATGATGAATCTTGAGATTCGGTATTACTTTGCGAGTCAGATTGCCCTGCACCTGAGCCAGAAGACGCGGTGACGGAGGTACTTCCTGTACCGCCACCTTGCCCTGTACCTTGGCCAGCTGCGTTAGCAACACTTTGTGCGCTGGATTGTGCAGCAGCGTCCATGCATTCTTCGCTTTGATTTAATGCGCCGAAAAGAGAGTCATCTAGCGCCTGAATTTTTTCTGCTTCGGTCATGGTTGACATATCTTGTTCACCAAAGTCGAGTACCGAGCAATCTTGATAATAGGTAGGAGTATCGCTTGTTTGTGCGCAAACAGGCGTTAAAGAAAATGTATAGAGTAATAAAGCAAAGGGCAAATAGTTCGGCATCGCCATTAAGTCCTTTTATTTACAATGTTTGAGACATGCGTACAACCTCATTCCTTTTTTATTTATAGCATTCTTTCATCCAAGACAAAACACAGATTTAAATTAATGGTATAAAGTAAAAGCACTGAGACAAAAAAGCCGACAAAACATAAGGTTTTATCGGCTTATTAATTTAACGTTAGTCAATGAGCGCTAGCGTTAATTAATGCTCCCAATGATAGTGGTGCGCCTTTGCTTCAACTTCATCTGCGGTTTGCTGCGGCATAAAGGTGGCATTGTCTTGCTCAAAGAAGAACGGTTTGCGTTTTTCTTTGCTTCCCACTTCGTTCATGGTCGCTGACTCATAAACGCGGCCATTGAGTACGGTGTATTCTACGAATTCACTCTTTCTGATATCGCTAAGTACATCACCATCAATCACGACCAGATCAGCAAGTTTACCTTTTTCGATACTGCCAAGGTCTTTGCCCATTCCTAGGTGTTTCGCGCCATCAATCGTGCCACCGCGTAGCGCTTCCCAAGGTGTAAAGCCGCCTTGCTCCATGATCCACAGTTCCCAGTGAGCAGCTAAGCCTTCGCGTTGCCCGTGCGCACCAATATGTACACTGACCCCATTATCTCGAAGTTCTTTGGCGTAGCTAGCTACGTTTTGATGGTTATACTGATTTTCTGGCGCTGTTGGTCTGCGAATCGCGCGGCTATCTAGAATAGTTGACGGGGTATAGCGAAGAAGGCGCGGGTTCTTCCACACTTCTGTTTTGTCGTACCAGTACTCTTCACCCATCATGCCGCCGTAAGAAACAACAAAGGTCGGCGTGTAGCCAAATTCTGTGGCTTTCCATAGCTGAGTGACGTCGCTGTAGCCTTTCTCCACAGGAATGCTGTGCTCAAGACCCGTGTGACCGTCTACCAGCATAGTCAGGTTTTGTTGAAGCTTACCGCCCCCTTCAGGCACTACCATCATCTCTTGATTTTTTGCTGCCCACAGCACCTGCTGACGCTGATCACGGCGGGGCTGGTTGTAGCTTTTCACCGAGATAGCCCCGGCTTCTTTCAAGCGCTCTACATGGAAGTACGCATCTTCATAATTGTTGATAATCGCTTTGTAACCTAGTCCTTCTGCACCGTATAAAATAGTACCGGTGGAGTAGATACGCGGCGCAACAATATCGCCTTTACGCTGTAATTCAGCCGCAGCGAAAATTTCCGTTGTATCGTTTGAAGGGTCATGAATGGTGGTTACACCGAACGACACATTCGAGTACTGACTCCAGTTTTGCTGAGGAATAATCTCATTGCGGCCCTGTGAGCCGTGCGCGTGTGCATCAACAAGCCCTGGAATAATCGTTTTACCTGAGGTGTCTATTTGCATAGCATCTTCAGGAATAGCGATGTCGCCACGTTTACCCACCGCTTCAATACGATTGTCTTTAATGAGCACCACGCCATCTTCAATTACCTCTTGGGTATTGTCTGCATCGCGCATGGTGACCACTTTACCGCCAACCAAGGCTTTGTAGCCAGAGGGCTTGTCAGCTTTAGTGGTGAACGACAAATCCATACCTTCAGCTACCGGCTCAGGCAACGTTTCTGCTGCGCCATCAACAAAGGCAAAGGCTTCATCGAGTGAACGGCTAAATAGGGTAGGGCCGTTAAACCAGCTAAGGGTTTTGTTGTCAGGCGACCACGTTAGGTATTCACCTGCGCGACTTGAGAGCTGAGTTACTGGCAGTGACGTCATATTCGGACCAACAGTAATGCGTTTGCCATTTTCTACAAACGGCGCCACATAAGTTTTAAATTGGTATACGAAGGCAACCCATTTCTTATCATGAGAAAGTTTGTACTCACTTACCTTATCTGCACCGTAAAGGTGAGTTCGTTTGTCGTTGCCTTTAAGGTTAACGCTTGAAAGTTGGGTTTCGTAGTACGCTTCGCCGCCCGCTGATTCGGTGAAGTACACCCTGTCGTCGTTACCCGCGAAATGCGCGTTATAGCCGCCTTCAGAGACTTTTTCTACCGTGTCTTCTTTAAGGTTCGCGACATAAATACCTGGCTCAACCGAGTATTTAGGGTCGAGTAAATAGCCGCCGGTAAATTTGCGGAAAACCACTTTTTCGCCATCGGCAGAGAACGAAGGCTCAATGTAGTGACCAGGCTGTTGGGTAATGACTTTTCCTTTACCACCACGGGCAGATACCACGCGAACAGTGCCTAAATCTTGGTCATCCCATGTGGTATAAACAATCGACTTTCCATCGTTAGAAAAACGCGGATAGTATTCGTCGTGATCGTTTTGTTTAGTTAAGCGCTTAATTTTGCCAGACTTCACGTCGCGTACATAAAGTTTACCTAACGCTTGGAAAAGTACGGTTTTACCGTTCGGCGACATTTGCGACCAGCGGATCATGCGAACGTCAAACTCATCAGGGGCTACATCAACGTTAAAGCGCAGGGCATCTGCGTATTTCACGGTGCCTTCAACGGTTACGTCCATGGTGCTGGTGGTTTTATCTTTCACGTCAATGGTGTGAAACTTGCCGCCTGTCCAATATACAATTTTACTGCTGTCTGGCATCCAGTCGAAGTAGGCAAAGTAGCCTTCCGAGCCAAAGCCTTCTTGCATATCTCGCTCAAGTTCCAACGTAAGCGGAGTTTCCACCCCTGTCTTTATGTCTTTAATGAAAAGCGCGGTTCTGTCTTTAACACGGCGCACGAAAGCAATGTATTTTCCGTCGGGTGAAGGCGTAGGTACAACGGCGCCGCCTGTACCGCTTATATAGCGGCTCTCTTCGCCGGTTTCGCGATCGTAGCGAGTGATAGCAAAAATGCCTTCTAGCGGGTCGCGATTATATTCGAAACGGGCGCCTGGAACGGTGTTTTCGGTGAAATATATATACTTACCGTCATGAGAAAATACAGGGTCGGCAATGTTTTGCTGGTCGCGTTTTCCGCTGTTACGGGCTTTAATTTGAAGTCCGTCGCCACCTGATTTGTGGTACATCCAAATCTCGCCTGCTGGAATACTGCGGCTAGACATAATGCCTTTGGTTACCACTAAATATTCGCCGTCGGGACTCCATTTAGGTGAGTGTATGAGATTACTTTTTTCTTTGGTTATTTGGCGAAGGTTGCTGCCGTCAATATCCATAACCCACACGTTACTTAACCCATCTTGATCCGAGATAAACGCAATTTGCTTACCGTCAGGAGAAATGGAAGGGTGAATATTCCACGCGAAGTCTTGAGTAAGTGGCGTCGCATCGCCGCCTTTTGTGCTCACTTTGTAAAGATCGCCGAGCATGTCGAAAACCATAAACTCGCCATTTGGCGCCACGTCTAAGCTAGACCACGTGGTTTCATTGGTTTTGATAGTAACTTCGTTTAATGCATAAGGCGGGTTGTTAACGTCCCACTTTTCAGATTCATTTTCTGTCTTTTCTTCACCGTCGTTTTGGGCATATGCAATAGGTGCTGCACTTAAGCCCAACGCGCTTACCAGCGCTATGGCTAGCAAGTTTTTCTTTGTTGTTATCATAATAATGTTTCCAAGTGCTTATTTTTTATTTTCTGTCGGCATCAGAGTACATGAACTCACTTACTGTTTTGTACCCTTCATTTGTAAATTTGAGGTTAATCTTACTGCAAAGTAGTCGAGATTAATTTAGCTGATGCGATTGTAGGTATGATTTTAACGTTCAGTTATCCTTTCATCACTGTCAATGATGCTTGTCTATTACAGCAATAGCCGCTAATTTCGTAACAAGCTATTAACAACGAATTGTGTGGATATAACCGTGAGCGACGCTGAACAACAAATGCATTATTCTACTTGTACGCTTTGTGAAGCAATGTGTGGCATTGAAGTAGCGACAAAAGGCCGTCAAATACTGTCAATAAAAGGGGATAAAGATAACCCGTTTAGCCAAGGACACATTTGCCCGAAAGCCAGTGCGCTCAAAGACTTATATGATGATCCTGACCGTTTAAAGCGCCCTGTAAAAAGGGTAAAACGTGAAGGACAAGAAAGCGCCTGGGAAGAGATCGGGTGGGATGAAGCCTTCGACCTAGTTGCTAATAACCTGCACCGCATTCAACAGACCCACGGTAACAATGCGGTAGGTGTATATCTAGGAAATCCCAATGCGCACAACATGGGCTCTATTCTTTTTGGTCCCTATTTTTATCGCGCGCTGAAGACCCATAATCGTTACTCTGCCACATCAGTTGATCAGCTGCCGCATCATATTATCAGCCGCAGGCTTTTCGGCCATATGTCGCAAATTCCTATTCCTGATATCGACCACACGCAGCACTTTATGATTATTGGGGGTAACCCGCTGGCATCAAACGGCAGCATTATGACTGTGCCTAACGTTAAAAAGCGCTTAAAAGGTATTCAAAAGCGGGGCGGAAAAATTGTGGTTATTGACCCGAAAAGAAGCGAGACAGCAGACCTAAGCTGTGAGCATCATTTTATCCGCCCTGGCAGTGACGTATTACTCTTACTCGCTATGCTTAACGTATTGTTTGAAAAAGAGTTGTATAACGTAGATGCCTTAAAGCCTTACGCTGAAGATATCAGCGAAGTAGAAAAATACGTTAGGCCTTATTCGCCACTAAAAGTGAGTGAGCACACGGGAATCTCAGCTAGTGTGATTACTCAGCTTGTTACCGAATTTTGCGAGGCTGAATCGGCCGCTTGTTATGGGAGAATGGGGGCGAGCGTGCAAGCGTTTGGTACGCTAACGCAATATCTAATTATGCTATTTAACATGCTCACCGGAAACTTAGATAAGCGCGGTGGCATGATGTTTACTCAGCCAGCGGCTGATACCCTGCCAGTGTCAGGCAAAGGCAGTATGGGTGATTTCACTTCACGGGTGCGCGGGCTTCCTGCCTTCGCTGGAGAGTATCCTGTAGCCTGTTTGGCTGAGGAAATCCTTACCCCAGGTGAGGGGCAAATTAAAGCAATGGTAATTGGCGCAGGTAACCCAGTAGTTACAACGCCAAATGCCGAGCAACTCGACCGCGCTTTTTCCACTCTCGAATTTACCGTAGCGGTTGATTTTTACATTACTGAAACCTCTCGCCATGCAGACATTATTCTTCCTCCGGTAACTGCCCTTGAACGGGATCACTACGATGTCGTTTTCCATAATTTTGCAGTACGAAATTTTGCTAAATACTCAGAAGCGGTAGTGGAAATAGACGAAGATCAGTTAACCGACTGGCAAATTTATCTGTCTTTGGCGCAGCGGCTAGATGCACTAAACGGAAAGAGCACGGACCACTACCCATCGCTATGGGAAAAGCAGCCCAAAGGCGTGGTTGACGACCTCTTAAAAAGGGGGATGTACGGGAAAAATGGACAGGGTGAAAATGCTGGGTATAAGCTTTCTTTAGAGACGTTAAAAGCGCATCCTCACGGTATTGATTTAGGACCGCTGCAAAGCGCGCTACCACAAGCAATTTTTCACGAAGACCAAAAAATACATTTAGACTTTGAATATTTTATGGCGGACTTGAAAAGGGTTGATGCTCACTTTTTTAACGAGCAGAACCAGCCTAACTCGCTGGTACTCATTGGTCGACGTCATATAAAAACCAACAACTCATGGCTTCACAATAGCCCGAGAATGGTCAAAGGCAACAATCGGTGCACTTTGCAGATAAATCCAGAGGACGCGGATAAACACGGTGTTAAAGATGGAGATGCAGTAACCGTGCGGTCTCGTGTGGGGCAGCTACAAATAGAGACTGAAATTACAGATGCGATTATGCCCGGCGTAATTTCTATTCCGCATGGGTGGGGGCATGATAAGAAAGGTATTCAGCTATCGGTCGCAAGCCAGCACCCCGGCGTTAATACGAATATTCTTACCGATGATCTGCAGGTAGATGAGCTTTCCGGAAATGCGGTGTTAAATGGCGTGCCGGTGGAACTTGAAAAATTAAGTTAGGAAAAAGGGGCACCCATACTAAAAAAACGGCTTTTGTTGTGAATCAAAAGCCGGTTTTAAAATCAGGGCAAAGTCGCTTACAGAAATAGCGCTTGCAAAAAGAGAGTGACGTGAGCTGATAGGTTGTGATCAGCTTTTTTGCCATGCGAATCAGAAGTATTAAGTCATCGTACCTTATTACTATTTAGTTTAATGTCTGGAAAATCTCTGGAAATTGTTGATGCTCTTGTTCTATAGGCTTTTTCCATATTTTCCAATTTAAGGAGTATATCAATCTTTTTTACTAAAGAAATTGGTCAGTATTTTCCAGAAAAAATAAAATAGGTTTTATGTTGTCCGTGGCATATACAGGTTGCTCTGTTACTGGCCAATAATATCATTAAGGGATTTCCACGCACCGTTGTTAAGCCAAATCATCAGCAGTAAATACCAGTATGGTCTGACGCAATTTAGTTAGGGAAGTCTGTTAAAAAGCTAGTTCCTCGTGCAATGAAGCCGTTTGTTCGCGTGATAAGCGAACTTTGTTTATATCACTGTCTCCCGCACATAAATTATCTCCGCTGGGAAGCGTCTGGTGAGCCGTTTAGCATCAAAATGCTTTTCGCGTGCTTTACACTACGCTATTGAAAAAATTGAAATTTGTTTCCGAGAGGCGGCTTATATGTTTACTATGTAGTCAGTGGATATTAAATCAACACCATATCAACGAAGGTTAATCATGGAAGAAAACCGTGTACTAGAAAAGTCCTTTCAGCATCTTGCACCAATAGAACACCCGGACAAAACCGGCATTTATATGCAGACGCTTAGACAGTGCATTGGTCATAGAGATATTAACAATATTGCTATTTCCGGACCATATGCGTCAGGCAAAAGTTCAATTATAAAAAAGTACTTATCCTCAGAAATGGGGTCTGAGGCACCAGAAAAGGTTCTGAACATTTCAGTCGCTGATTTTCGTGACACACAATCCGAATGTCAGAAGAATAACGCCAGAGAAGATATTGAGCTGAGGGTTTTGCAGCAAATATTGTATACCGTTACTGGAGTAGAGCTGCCGCATTCCAGGTTTAACAGAATCAAAAACAGAAAACGATCTCTGATGGTACCCACATTGTTTGTAATCTGGGTCTTTGTCACCCTTATTCTGGCTCTTCATCCACAGATTCTACTCAACTTTCGCCCATGGACCTCGGAATTTATTTCAGTATTTTTAATGGTTTGGTATTCGGTCGTCGGTCTTATTATTGGGGTAGATTGGTTGTCCCAATTTTTTGATACTGCGAGTTTTAAAAAGCTATCGATAAAGAACCTCGAATTTGAGCGAGAAAAGGAAGACCAAAACTCAATTTTGAGTAAATACTTTGATGAAATCTTATATTTCTTCGAGGTACAACCATACGAAGTTGTCATTTTCGAAGATTTAGACAGATTTGGCACGGCTACTATTTACACCAAGCTGCATGAGCTCAATAGGCTATTGAACCAAAATTCAGGTATAGATCGGCATATCCAGTTTATCTACGCCATTAAAGATTCAATGTTTGATGCAAACGATAGGGCAAAATTCTTTGACTTCATTATTCCTGTTCTCCCTGTTACCGGGCCAGCTAATGCAGAAGATACGTTTCTCAGACGGAATGATAACTTACTTCGGGAGGAGGGTGGCAAAAAACAAAATAGGACAAAAGTTAATCCTGAATTGCTGAAGAGCGTCGCGCAGTTTGTCACCGAGCCTCGTATTATTCACAACACCTTCAACGAATATGTAGTTTATTGCACCGCCATTCAAAACCGCGATATTGATAATGAGCAGTTGTTCTCACTGATATTGTACAAAAACATCTTTGTGCATGACTTTGACGACTTACATTACGGTCACGGGAATTTATTCACCTTAGTGAGTGATGTAGAAACCTACAAGAAAAACGAAAAAGACCGACTAAACAGTGAAGTTAAGAAGTATGAACAAATACTTGCTGATGCTCATCAGGAACATCTGGGCAGCGAGGAGGAATTGCTGAACTTGTACGTAGGCGCTTTGTATCGTAAAGGGATAAGTGCTATCTGTCAAAATCGCCATTATAATGAGGTCTCTTTATCCAGCCTCAGTTCAGTCGATAGTTTAAAAAAACTGTTACCTCAAACGGCTAAGTCAATCAACGTAAGGTGTATTCCAAGCAACCAAATCTCAGTCATGACATTAGGGGTGGACACGTTACAAGCGGAATTACATCCATCACAAAGCATTGAGCAGCGCATCAAGGCGATACAGGACAAAAGCCAATCGCAGCAAAAGTTGGTAAGCGATAAGCTTAAAAAGTTAAATAAACAGTTGAGCATACTTGAAACGCAGAAAATTAAAGACCTGTACGCTTCCGGTAACTGGATAAGCAATCGCATTGATGACCTTTATTCTAACGAAGACAACACGCAGGTTTATTCATGGCAAAACATCTCACTCGTCAAATATCTGGTTAGAATGGGCTATCTGAATGAAAACTACTACCTTTATACAACCGTGTTTAACAACGAGTCACATTGGACTGAGAGAGACCATCGTTTTTTCTTAAAACTCCAATCGCGACAGGACAAAGCCTTTGATGAGCCGATGGATAATTGTCAGGAAGTCTACCAGCGCCTCAATGAGTCCGAATTTAGTTCGCCTCACATCTTCAATAACGAGCTCCTCACGCACGCACTAACTAATAGAATCACCGAGGTCAAAACCAGAAAACTGCTCGACACTGTCATCGAATACTATCACGAAGCCGGCAGCGATTTTTTACTGCAATATTTGAGCACAGATAATTGTCAGGATGCTTTGGCAATGGCGCTCACAAAACGTTGGCCCGAATACCTTGAAATGGTTTTTGATAAAAACCCGACAGGCACCGAAGCCAGATGGCTAGTTGGCCACTTAGACGCTTCATATATCGACACAATACCCAGTCATCAATTGCTATTAGAGGTACTGTCTCGAAAAACCAGCGTGTTCATCATCGATGATGCAAGCGAGACAGCTCAAAATGCCCTGGGCATCATTGAGCGTTTTAAACTGGAAGTCGCGGATTTACCCCCATTGGAAAAGACTCCAATAGCACTTAAGAACATTGTCAAAAATGCGCTATTCGTAATCAGCCCCGAAGCGATACATTTCGTTCTGGTGTATTTTTCTGATGCAACCGAGGATGAAGCCAGTAAGTCGACTTATCACAAACTACTGCACTCAAAGCTAAGCACGGTGATAGAGAGAGTAGACAAAGAAATTAACCACTATATCTCGACAGTTATGCTTCCTAATCCGAATAACACACAGGAAAGCGAAGAGGCAATTCTTTCCATCATCAATAACAGCGGGCTGGAAGACAAACTAAGAGGGGCAGTTATTGGTAAACAAGAACATGTATTTGATTCGCTTCAGCATGTTGCATATGGCGCCGATCTCTTCTTTAAGCACAGGAAAGTCAATCCAAGCTGGGAACTACTGGAGGACTTTCATCAGTCAGAGCGGATTGATATAGACGATTTTCTCTATTTCATTAACGACAGCAATGTTATTGAAACACTTACGAATGAAAATATAATTTCCACGGACATTAAAATCAGCAACAGCCTTAAGCAGATGCTGTTAAATGCCGATGAATTCACTGATGATTTGTACATTACGCTTGCATCATTTTTAATTACCGAAGAAATCACCTCATTACCAGAATTAAACGATACAAAACTAGCAGGACTAATCAAGTACAACAAAATTTCCCTGAATGAGCGCACTTTTGAGAAAATTAGTCACTTGCCATTGTGTGTTGCAATGCTGCTGGATAGTGATGCAGAAGCATACATCGCCCACAAAGAACAATACCCAGAGCTGGGCAATGAAGATATCTCTGCAATTATCAAGATGGCAAAGTCGACGCAGCTCACTAAGTGCGCTCTGGTTGACTTGCCAAAACACGATATTGATAAAATTGATGTCAAACCCGAAAGACTATCCGAGCTTTATCTGTCTTTGTCAAATAAAGAACAAAACACTGAGGTTCTGGCTAATCTTATTCAAAGATGTTCAGACTCTGATACATTGCGCAGGCTCTTCTATCAACATATGGCAACAACCAGTGAAGATAAGTACCTAGAGATGCTGCATGAAAACAGAGAATCTTTGTCCAAAACACACATTCGCATCGCCTTGTCAGTATTACCAGATGGTCCATTGAGACACTTGTTAGATAACTCTAAACGTCCGTCGTTTTCAAACACACCGCAAAACAAACAAATATTGGATTTGCTCGTCAGACTCGAAGTTTTGGTTGACTATTCTGTTGATGGAAGCAGACTCAGGGTAAGAAAATATAGAAACTGGACATCAGGCTAAGCGCACTGAATTGCCACTAGTTCAGTAGACACATCATAACCATATTTTGATTAGAAGCTGAACCGATGCCCCAACTTCAGCAATACGTACATTTCTGCAGTTTAAGTACAATCTGTACTTCGAGTTTGGGAAATCTCTCAGCAAGTTCAGCTAATATGGGTGCTAACCAAGGCAACTGCCCTTCATCATCGACCGCTAGACGCAAACATGTTTCTGTTCCAGCAGCTAAATCAACTGCAAGCTCTTTTAACTGATTGCATTGCATATGCACCAGCTTTGCTTGTTGGAGGATCCGCACTCCCGCTTCCGTTAACACTGGATATCGTCCACTTCGGTCAAATAGCAGCAGATCCAAATCTATCTCAAGATCACTGATTGCAGTGCTAACAGCAGATTGCGCCTTACCAAGCTTTCGAGCCGCAGCAGAAAATGAGCCGGTATTTACTACCGTCAGCAGAGTTTCAAGTTGTTGTAGGTTCATATATCTGTTTTTCAGATGCTATCTAACTTAGTAGTATTTATTTTAGCAGATATATTAGCTTCATTAGCGTTTAGCGGAGCAATTTGATGAAGCAATTATCTGAGCAACCAAAAGTTAGTCTGGGGCGTTCCACCGCAGATAGGCTTCGAATGGCTATAGGCTTTGAGGTGATAGGTCTTTTGTTATTGATACCTATTGGTAGTTTAATTTTGAACAAACCTGCATCTGAACTCGGCTGGCTCGCAGTGCTTATGTCACTCATTGCGACTTGGTGGAATTATCAGTTCAACCAGTTGTTTGATAGATATTATCTGTCTCCTCGGGGTCGGACTTATAAAACGCAGTCAGAGCGGATCTATCATGCCATAGGATTCGAATGCGGGCTTCTGATTGCCATTTTACCAGTGACCGCATGGTATCTGAACATTACATTGTGGGATGCTCTTTTACTCGACTTGGGGTTTATGTTGTTCTATCTGGTTTATGGCTACTTCTATCATTGGATGTATGATGTGGTATTCCCACCTAAGGCTAGTTCGACTTAGCTGATAATGACAATAGTGGATATGCAGGGATGCAAGTTTCTCTAATAGTCTGTTATTAAACAAACTATAATTTTATCGACACTAACCGCCAGTCTTTAATTGGCAACAACTCCCATTAGCATAAACTTGGTTAACGCTATTAGCTTTTTCTTGAAAAAGCTGCTCACACGTATTTTGTCGCGATAATTATTCTAAGGAACGTCCGCTTTCAATGAAAAGCGCTGATGCAATCGTTTCTCAGCGAATTTCCGCTCTTGGCACAAAGCGACACTAGGGCTTTTAAAACCTGAGCGACCGCTCCTTGTCTAAATGCGCCAGTCAACTTGAATGCCATACTTATGTTTCCTACTAAGCAGGAGACAACTCATGGCAATTCAAATCCATACACCTTGGAACAAAGATCGCATTATTGGGCAGAAGAAGCCTCTTCAGATATCACATATATGGGGTATCCGAATTCGATTAGAACTTGAAGGGCGGACGCGTGATCTCGCACTGTTCAATCTTGGTCTTGATAGCAAACTACGAGGTTGTGACCTCGTTAAACTCAAAGTTTCAGATGTCGTTTGCGGACGTTCAGTGCTGAGGCGCACGCATGTCGTTCAGCAAAAAACTGGTAGTCCTGTCCAATTTGAGATAACACCGAACACCGGAGAATCGATTTTGGCTTGGGTAAAAAAAGCTGAACTAAAAGCATCTGACTACCTTTTTAAATCGCGTATACACGGTGCTGAGCACATATCAACTAGACAATATAATCGCATTTTTCACGGATGGATCGAAAAACTTGGACTAGATGCCTCACTCTACAGTACCCATTCACTGCGCAGAACCAAACCCTATTTAATTTACAAGAAGACTAAAAACCTTCGGGTAGTTCAACTCTTGCTGGGCCACAAGAAGTTAGAAAGCACAGTCCGCTACTTAGGCATCGAGGTGGACGACGCTTTGGAAATATCGGAATCTATTGAAATTTAGGCTTTACGGGGCTGCTTGTGCAGCCCCTGTGTACGTATTGCTGCCGTTGGGAAAGAGTGAGGCAGAGTTCTGGAATGAGCGAAAAGCGGAAGTAAGAATTTTCGTTGCTGATAGACTGCTATGGGGCAGTAAGCGGACTGTCAAAAATTGCTGGATTGCTTCAATGTTTGACAAGCGCAAGGTCAAATAGTGTTATTTATTAAGTAAACCTGAATGTTTGGTGAGTTAAGTATTTTTCCCGATAGCGGACACTCAACACTTTGCATAAGCGGTTTTGGCCGCTATTGCCAAAATCCGCTTGATGCTTTTGTGTACGCCCAGCATGGGCATGAACTAATGAGGTGAAAGTCCTCTGTAGGAAAGTCACCGTTTACATAACTTATTGGTTATTAAACGATAACTACTAGCGAATGGCAAGGGCTAAACCGCGAGGGATAGTCTGAAGGAAGCCGGACGCAAATCTGCGAGCTGATGAATAAGAACATCATATGAGGCGTAGGCTGGAGGCGAGTTGGCACAAGACAACGAAGCCATGTGACTTAACGGCCACCGTAAATGATGCAGCAGTGCAGGGAAAGTTCATGCTCTTATCTGTGGTGCATCGGTCACCCGAAGATCTGCTTAACAAGCGATCGGTAAACCACCAGTCAGGCTCTGGTATATAAGTGCCTTGGTCTTTGGGTCTCATCAACTCAAAGGAGCGAATATGATGAAAACCGACAGCGCTTTCAGGGGCAACCTTGCAAGTGATTAAGCAGAAGTCAGCAGACGGCATAGTAGCCAAACGCCCATCGTAATGGCTGGGACACGGTGAAGGCCAGAACACATAGAATAAAGGAGGAGCCTTGTTAAACTTGAACACACGAATGCCGACCGGTAATGACGTGACTCAGCGTATTGATGAGCAGCCAGCCTTTAGTGCCGATCTACTCGGACTCGCACTTCAATCAGCCAATATTATGGCTGCATGGAAACGAGTCCGAGCCAACAAAGAGGCCGCTGGCATTGATGGCATGTCCATTGATGACTTCCCCGCTTGGGCAAAAGAGGGTAACTGGAAACGTATTATGACTGTGCTTCGCTCAGGACAATACCAACCTTAACCTGTTAGACGCGTGGAAATTGATAAACCCGATGGTGGTAAACGCCAACTGGGCATTCCCATTGTTGTCGACAGGGTTATCCAACAAACTATTGCTCAAGTGTTAACGCCCATTTTT